>JAHYYD010000027.1 GCA_019425105.1 Actinomycetota bacterium | reverse complement strand
CCGAACGACTCGCTCATTGTTCCTCCTTCAGCCGATGCATAGCCACAAGCTACAGGCGCTTGACGACGAGGCGGCGCAGCGGCGTCGGCGCGTCGCAAGGAACGGGGCGGCGAGGCGCGTCATGCGGGGTTCCACGCGCACAAAACCAACCGAGGCGACGGTTTGCCGCCGCGCGCTGGGCACCCGCTCGCTCTCAGGCAGGCACGATAATGAGCGCTTGACGTCCGCACGAGGAGTCAGCGCGATAGGAAAACAAGCCAGAGTCTTCGCGCGTGCACCGGTCATCGACATCAACCCGAACACCCAGCTCGGTGAGAGATGCGGCGGCGGCGCGAGGAAGATCAAGAGCCGGTGTTCCCCACGACGTCAGGCTGCGGATCCCCGGCATCGAGCGCTCACTCGCCGCGGCCATGTCCGCGGGCACCTCGTAGCATCGTCCGCAGATAGCCGGACCGATGAGGGCATCCACAGGACCGTCAACGACAGCACGTATGCGCTGCGCGGCACGAGTGAGTATCCCTCCGAGGAGCCCA
Source organism: Actinomycetota bacterium (assembly GCA_019425105.1). Taxonomy (GTDB): domain Bacteria; phylum Actinomycetota; class Actinomycetes; order Actinomycetales; family Actinomycetaceae; genus Pauljensenia. The sequence continues at coordinate 14,913 of JAHYYD010000027.1, read as the reverse complement.
CGCCTGCCCGCGTGGACAGCAGCGACAATCCGCCCGGATGCGGCAGAGAAAACGACCGGCAAACAGTCCGCGGTCTGCACGGCGAGACCAGGAGCATCCGCCCGCCCGCGGGCGTCAATGATGATCCCGTCAGCATCGACGGGTCCCCACTCCCCCGCTGCTGGCTGCTCAAGCGCATCGCCGCGCTCCACGCTCCAGGGAACGCCACCGCACATCCGCAGGAACTCGACCCGAGTCGAGTGCGTCTGATCCATCCAAACGACGTCGCGTCCCAGCGCCTCCGCAAGAGCGCGCCGTCGTTCGCGCACGAGGGACGGATCATCCCCCACATGCAATCCGACATTGCCACAAAGCGCACCGGTGCCCGGGTCCACCTCGGTGAGGTGGACCCGGGCACCGGCCCAAGCAATGTCAGTCATCAGCGCAGGAAGGGCGGAATATCCAGCTCTTCCTTCTCGGGGGCCTCGGGGTAGATGCGAGGCACCTCGAAGGAGTGCTCAGACTCAGACTCCTCGTACTCCACCGCGGCGGGGGCCTCAACAGGAGCCGGGGCGGCCTCGCGCACAGGAGCGGCGACGTTCGCGCGATGCTGGGGACGGCGCGTCGACACCTGGCTAATGCGTGTCGTCTCAGCGGCGGGCGCCTTTGCCTCGGGGGCGGCGGGACGCTGCTGAGCAACGGGGGCTGCAACGCGGGCGGCGGAAGGACGCGACATCTGAGCATCGGCCACGTCGTCGAAGCCAGCGGCGATAACGGTGACACGAATCTCATCGCCGAGAGCGTCGTCGATGACATTACCAAAGATGATATTCGCCTCGGGGTGTGCGGCCTCACGCACAAGCTGCGAGGATGCGAAGACTTCCTGGAGGCTGAGGTCCGAGCCACCCTGGAAGAACATGAGGACGCCATGCGCACCGTCGATCGAAGCTTCGAGCAGCGGCGAGGAGATCGCGCTTTCGACGGCGCGCAGAGCACGATCTTCGCCGGTCGCGGCGCCAATACCCATGAGAGCCGAACCCGCATCCTTCATGACGGACTTGACATCGTTGAAGTCCACGTTAATGAGACCCGGAGTCGTAATCAGCTCAGTGATGCCCTGAACGCCCGACAGGAGAACCTGGTCGGCAGCACGGAAGGCATCGAGAACGGAGATGTTCGCGTCGGAGATTTCCAGAAGACGGTCGTTCGGGATGACGATCAGGGTGTCGACTTCTTCGCGCAGGGTCGTGACACCCCCCTCGGCCTGAGCCGCACGGCGGTTACCCTCGAAGGAGAAGGGGCGGGTCACGACACCGACGGTCAGGGCACCCGCGTCGCGAGCGATCTTGGCAACAACAGGGGCCGCACCCGTACCCGTGCCACCGCCCTCACCAGCGGTCACGAAAACCATGTCCGCGCCCTCAAGCGCAGCAGTGATTTCCTCGATGTGGTCCTCGGCAGCCTTACGGCCGACTGCGGGGTCCGCGCCGGCTCCGAGGCCGTGCGTGAGTTCGCGGCCGATGTCGAGCTTCGTCTCTGCGTCAGACATGAGCAGAGCCTGCGCGTCAGTGTTGACCGCGATGAACTCAACGCCCTTGAGGCCGACCTCGATCATTCGGTTCACGGCGTTAACTCCGCCGCCGCCGACGCCGACGACCTTGATCACTGCCAGGTGGTTTTGCGGTGTCGCCATGGATGTCTCCCTTGCATCAGACCCTCAACCTTTAGTTGAAGGTTGATGTTTAACGTGCTTCGTGTCGGAAAGAAATTAGGGGTCCACGCGCGATCCTTCAAGCCAACACGCGGACAATAATGAAGGCTTAACTGGTCACAGGGTGATTCGGCGATGACACGTCGTAGGTCGTCGCCTTCACATTCGCCAGCAAAGTAGCGAGCACGCGAGCCTTCTGAGGGGCATCCGCATTCGTTCCCCACTTGACACTCTGCCCACCCTTCAGCGTGAAACTCACCTGCGCCCCCGTCGACGTGGCAGTCGCTACCTGCGAGCGTGTTTCGTCGTCCAGAGCGCCGAGCGCCGACGCGATATCGGCGGCACCGACGCTGCGGTCTTCGGGCAGGGTCACCAACGGATAGGATCCCGCATCGGCGACCTGTTGGAACGCCACACCCTGATCGTCCACCAACTGGTAGCCGCCGGAAACAGCCTCCACGGCCAGCGGGGTGCGCATAGTCACCGAGATGCGCAGGCTTGTCGGCCAGCGCCTCGTCACGGTCGCCGAGCGCACTGCGACGTTCGATTCGACGGCGCGGGCAACTGCAGACGTGTTCAGTCGCGTCAGCGGCACTCCCTCGAATGACGCAATCGATGAGCGCACAGAGTCAGCTGTGACGAGTGTCCCGTCTTCGCCCGAAACCACGACCGCGGAAGAAGAGAAGGCGAAGACCGGTGAGAAGAACGCGACCCACACGGCACCGCCAGCGACGGCAAGCGTCACGACTGTGAGCGCGATACGACGCACGAGGAGCATGCGACGCGCACGGTGACGCTCACGGAGCCTGTCCCCCAGGTCCGTTGCCTCCTCGCCTCCGAGCAATGACGCGGCATCAGCGACGGGCATGGGCCGATCAACCGCCGAGTGAGCGTGACGGCGCTCCACGAGCGACACGGGACGTCGCTTCGCTGCCTCGGCCTCGCTCGTGCCCTCGTCCTCGGGCGTCGGAGCGATGATCTCGTCGAAAGACGAGGCGCGCAAGGAACCCACCCTCCCCGCGCGCGGCGAGCGCTCTTCACGAGATCGAGCACCCCCCGGACGCCTCGGCGAAGGCGGCCTCATGCCTCCATTCGCTTCCACTCATCCAGCACATCGGATGCGCAGCGAGTGATCGAACCGGCGCCCATCGTGACGCACACACCGCCCTGAGGGGTCAGTGACGCAGCCAGGCGGGCAGCCTCGTGCATGTCCTCGACGTAGGACGCGCCCTCGATGCGCGACGAAATCAACGAGGAGTCAACACCGGGCTGCGGGTCCTCGCGAGCACCGTAGATACCCGCCAGGACGACATGATCCGCGCCCGACAGTGCCTGCGCGAAGCGCTGCGCGAAAATGCGCGTGCGCGAGTACAGATGCGGCTGGAAGACCACACTCACCTCGCCCTCGCCGGCGACGACGTGCGCCTCGCGAATCGCGGCCTCCACCTCAGTCGGGTGATGCGCGTAGTCATCAAAGAGACGGCGCGTACCAACCTGGCCGCGGGCCTCGAAACGACGGGCCGCACCCGTGAACTCGCCCAGGCCGTCGGCAATGGCCTGGGGCTCCAACCCACACTCGATGCCTGCCACCCACGCGGCCGTCGCATTGAGCACATTATGTTCGCCGGGGACACTCAGCGCCAGTGACGCACTGCGCGACCCCCACGTCACGGACGCACCGGCCCCGTGAGCCTCAACGCGCACGTCAGAAATCACGACATCGGGATCTCGCAGCGAGCGATCCGCACGCCCGTAGGTCACGACGCGCAGCCCCTCGGCGAGGGCCGCGTCCGCGAGGCGACACGCACCCTCATCCTCGGCGCACGTTACCAGCAGGCCCCCGGGGACCATACGGCGCGCGAACTCAACGAAGATCTGCTCGAACTCCTCGCGCGAATGATAGCGATCCAGGTGATCGGGTTCAACGTTCGTCACGATCTCGATCGCCGGAGAATAGTTCAGGAACGAGCCATCCGACTCGTCGGCCTCAGCGACGAAAATATCGCCGCCACCCAGGTGCGCGCCGGTCCCCAGCTGGGGCAGAACGCCACCCACCGCTACGGACGGATCCAGCCCACAGGCCGACAGTCCGATCGCCAGCATGCCGGACGTCGTCGTCTTCCCGTGCGCTCCGGCCACGCCGATGAAACGCATACCGGTAGCCGCCAGCGCGAGAGCCTGCGAACGGTGAATCACCAGCTGACCGCGCTCACGAGCAATCGCCAGCTCGGGGTTGTCCTCACGGATAGCAGTCGACACGACGACCACCGACGTCGGATCCACGTGCGAAGCATCGTGCCCGACGAAGACACACACACCCACCGAGCGCAGGTGGTCGAGAACCGCAGAATCCTCGCGGTCTGAGCCTTCCACGGTCGCGCCACGCGATGCCAGCAGCTCGGCGACGACGCTCATGCCGGCGCCTCCGATACCAATCAGATGGAAACGATCCTGCAGCATCGGCTCACTCACGGCCGCTCTCCTTCACCTGTTCCAGGGCCAGATCGGCCAGTGCACGCGCAGCACCCGCACGTCCCAGAGACTGCGAAGCAGCCGTCATGTCTGCCAGGCGGGCAGAACCCAGCAGGGGGAAGACATTGGAACGCACGAAGTCCGCCGTAAAGTCCTTGTCGTCGATCAGCTGCGCCCCACCCGCAGCGACGTGATCCGCTGCGTTGAGACGCTGCTCGCCGTTACCAATCGGCAGCGGCACGTAGATGCAGGGAAGCCCAAGGGCTTCCATCTCCGCCACTGTTCCCGCGCCCGACCGACACACGACGAGGTCCGCAACCGCCAGCGCATCCTCCATCGTCGTGAGGTAATCGATGACGTGCCAGCGATCCGAGCACCCCGCAGCCTCAACAGCGGCGCGCACAGGCTCGTCCTTCCCACGGCCCGTCAGGTGCACGACCTGCGCGCCCTCAGGCAGAGCGTCTGCAGCGCCGGTCATCGACTCGTTCACGTGCAGCGCGCCCAGCGAGCCACCCGTGACGAGGAGCGTCGGAGCATCGGGGTTCACCCCTAGGCGCTCAGCGGCCTCACGGCGCGCCTGCGCGGCACCAGCCGCATCCCCGCGACGGCTCGCCAAGTCAGCAATCGCCGCACGCAGCGGGAGCCCAGTCACAACCGTCTCACCGCGGCGAGCCTGAAGCGGCGTCGACGGGAACGTCAAGGCCACAACTGCAGCATTGCGAGCACCCACCTTATTCGCGAGGCCGGGGCGGGCATTCTGCTCGTGAATGACGATCGGAACGCCTGCGCGCTTGGCAGCAATGTATGCGGGCGTCGACACGTAGCCACCAAAGCCCACGAGGACGTCGGTGCCCTCCAAAGCCTGAGCACACCGTCTCACCGCATCAGAGAACCGCGACGGCAGCGTGAAGAACGCGAGGGAAGGGCGACGCGGCAACGGCACGCGAGGAATCTCCACCAACGGGAAACCGGCAGCCGGAACCAAATCCGATTCCAAACCAGCCGCTGTCCCCAAAACCACGACCTCCGCACCGCTCTCACGCAGCTGTGCCGCCGTCGCCAGCAGAGGATTCACGTGACCGGCGGTCCCGCCGCCAGCCATCACAACCTTGACCATAAGCGCCTCCTTTACGCGTGCCTAGCCCCAGTTTAGCGAGCCGCGCGCCTGCGGGGCGCCACGCGGGGGTCACGCCCCGCCGATGCCTCGTCCGGTCGACCGATCATCCGCATACCGGCGCGGGCGCGCGCGAACGACGCCACAACAGCGACAGCGGTGATGGTAAACAGGAAGGACGATCCGCCGTAGGACACAAGCGGCAGTGGAACACCAATGACCGGACCCAGGCCCGTCACCGATAGAACGTTAATGATCGTCTGCACACCGATCCAGGAGGCGACGCCCGAAGACACGGCGACAACGAACAGATCCGAGGACTCTCGCGCCACTCGGATCATGCCCCACACCAGCAGACCCAGGCACACGAGGACGGCGAGCGTACCGAACAGGCCGAATTCCTCACCGACGATCGCGAAAATAAAGTCCGTGTGCGCCGCCTGCAGGTAATTCCACTTCTCGCGCGACGCGCCCGGGCCGAGGCCGGTCAGACCGCCCGAACCCAGCGCCCACAGCGAATGGTCAATCTGCTCGGGAGCAGACTCGTCCGGGCCCTTCGACGTGCCCGGCAGGATGGCGAGAATACGGCGAATACGGGTCGGATTCGACAGAACCAGGAGCACCAGCGTGGGGACCGCGACCATGACGAGGCCACCGAACCAGCGCTTGGGCAAGCCTGCAACCCACATAGCCCCCAGAGCACCCACCGCAACAACCATCGCGGTACCCATGTCTCGGCCGAGCATGACCGCACCCAGCGCAATGAGAATCGGCAGGCCAACGGCAACCGCCATCGTGCGCAGGTCGCAGCGCTTCGACGCTGACTTCGAGACCATCAGCGCCAAGAAGACAATAAGCGCAAGCTTCAGGAATTCCGACGGCTGGGCCATGATCGGCCCAAGCTTCACCCAGTTCGCGTTACCGCCCTCCGACCGGCCGAGAGGACTGAGCACCAGCGTCTGGAAGCCAAGCGCACCCACGAACATCACCGGCGCTATGAAGACGAACCACCGCTGCGGCACCAGCTGAACGACCATCGCGATCAGCAGCGAGACAACGATAATCAGCAGAGGACGGGCATACGCCGTGTAGGGGTTCTCCCCCTGCGCGATCGACGTGACCGTCTGCGCGGAAAACCCCATGACGAGGCCGAAAACCGACAGCACGATGGCCGGAAGGACGACGAGATAGTACGTCATCACCGGGCTTTCTTCCCGCTCCTGACCGGAGCCGAAGCGGATCCGAGGCAGCGTCACCGTCGGGATATGCCACCCGCGCTTATTCGTCGGCACCGGCGCTCCCCCACTGGGCGGCCAGGCGCGACACCGCGTCCGCGAACGCATCGCCACGCTGGCCGTAGTTATCGAACTGATCCCAGGACGCGCAGGCGGGGGCAAGCACAACAGTGTCACCCGGCATGGACAGCGCCACGGCCTCGTTCACGACCGAGAACATCCAATCCTCGTGTCCATCGACCTCCACGAACGGGACCTGCGGTGCCTCGGCGGACAGCGCGGCGACCAGGGCACGGCGATCCTCGCCGATGACGACGACACCGCGCAGGATCGGCTCAACCTGCTTGATGAGCTCCGTGAAATCCTGCCCCTTTGCGTCTCCACCGACAATCCAGATCGCGCTGCGCGGAGGCAGGCCTGCGAGCGAGGCCCGCGCAGCATGCGCGTTCGTCGCCTTCGAGTCGTCCACCCACGTCAGATCCGCCGCATGGGCGATGACCGCGCGGCGGTGCCCGGCAGGGTGGAAGGAGCGAAGCCCCGCCTCCACGGCCTCGGGCTCGACGCCGTACGCTCGCGCGAGAGCGGCAGCGGCCAGCGCATCACTCAACGCAGCAGCCGACGGGTGGGGCCCGTAGGCACCCGACAGGTCAGAGACGTGTGCGAGGGCAACCGCCTGACGAGCGCGATTCTCCACAAACGCGCGGTCGACGAGAAGTCCCTCAACAACGCCAAACTGCGACACCGACGGGGCACCGAGCGTCACACCGATGGCGCGCGCACCCTCAACGACGTCGGCGTTCTCCACCATGGCCTCGACCGTGCGATCGGATGCCGGATACACGCACGCCTTCACAGTGTTCTCGTACACGCGAGCCTTATCCGCCGCGTAGGCCTCGACGCTACCATGCCAGTCCAAGTGATCCGCATCCACGTTGAGACACACCGACGCCAGGGGTGAGACCGTATAGGCCGTGTGTAGCTGGAAGCTGGACAGCTCGACAGCAAACACCTCGGCATCACAGTCGATCGCGCGCGTAATCGGAGTGCCGATGTTACCGACCTCTTCGACCTTCACGCCCGCGCTGCGCAGAATCTCACCGAGCATACCCACGGTGGTGGTCTTGCCGTTCGTGCCGGTCACCGTCAACCACGGGCGACCCGCGTGCGGCCCCTCCTCCTGCAGACGCCAGGCGAGTTCCACCTCTCCCCACAGGTCGATACCCGCATCCTCACAGGCACGGAATACCGGGTGGTGCGCGGGCACGCCCGGAGACACGACGACGAGGTCGGGGCCCGCCTCGACGATCGCGTCGACGAGGGCGTTCGGATCCTCCTGAACACTGACCTCAACCTCAGCGACATCATCGAAGAACAGCGACTGTCCACCGCGCGCATCAAACGCGCGCACCTGCCAGTCGCGGGCGAGCAACGCGCCCGCCGCACCCTGACCAGACTTACCCCAACCGACGACAGCAGCGAGACGACTCATCGACGCGACACCCACTCCGCATAGAAGATACCCGCACCGGCAACCGCAACAATCGCGGCAATCAGCCAGAAACGGATCACGATCGTGACTTCCTTCCAACCAAGCAGCTCAAAGTGATGGTGGAGCGGTGCCATCCGGAAGACACGTTTACCGGTGGCTTTGAAGACGCCGATCTGGATGACATCCGAGAGAACAACCGCGACGAACAGGCCTCCCACGATGACGGCGAGCAGCTCCGTCTGCGTGAGCATCGACAGGCCGGCGACGGCGCCACCGAGCGCGAGAGCACCCGTGTCGCCCATGAAGATCTGAGCGGGCGACGCGTTCCACCACAGGAAACCCGCCAGAGCGCCAATCAGAGCGGCACAGAAAATCGCAAGGTCAAGGGGGTCACGCGTCGAGTAGCAGTTCGATTGATTCGCCCCGAGCTGCGTGCACGCCTGAATGCGCTGGAAGTACGTGATGAAGGTGTAAGCGCCGAACACGAAGATGGATACACCCGCCGCCAGACCGTCCAGGCCATCGGTCAGGTTCGTCGCATTCGACCACGCCGTCACAATGAGATTCGTCCAGATCAGATACAGGACGACACCCACGCCGAGCCCCGCAAAGCCCAACGTCAGAGCTGTGGGGCGCGCAAAGGAAATCTCGAGTGTTCCGGCGTATTCGCCGAACTCGTTCGGCATGATGAGGGTGCCCAGCGCGAAGAGCGATGCAACGGCAACCTGACCGATGATCTTGCCCGACGGATGCAGACCGAGAGAACGCTGGCGCATAATCTTGATGCCGTCATCGAGCAGGCCGATAACGCCGAGCCCCACGAAGAGGAACACGAGGAGCAAGCCCGACCAGGACGGTCCCGCACCGGCAACCAGCGAACCAATCAGCCAGGCGATGACGGTCGCCAGGATGATGACGAGACCGCCCATGGTGGGCGTGCCGCGCTTGGTCAGGTGCTGGGTCGGCCCGTCCTGGCGGATGAACTGGCCGTACTGGTGCAACACCAGGAAGCGGATGAGCAGCGGCGTACACATCACCGACAGCGCCATGGCGATGATGAACGCCGAGATAAGTCCAATCACCGGTTCGTTCCCTTCTCTCGCAGGATATCTGCGACCTGCCACGAATGTGACCCGTAGGAGCCTTTGACCAGGATGACGGCGCCATCCTCGGCATGTTCGATCGCCAGGCGCGCAGCCTGCTCAGGATCCGACGCGACCTCACGGTGGGCCACACCCGGGGCACCCTCCAAATAGTAGTGGGCGTCCGTCCCCAGGCCAATGAGTGTGTCCACGCCCGCGTCCTCGATCATGGTTCCCACCTGCTCGTGCAGTGACTGCGAGTCATCGCCCAGCTCCAGCATTTCACCGAGAACGGCAATGGTTTGCGCGTCCGAGCCGATCGAGGCCAGCGCGGTAATCCCGGCACGCATCGAGTCCAGGTTCGCGTTGTAGGAATCGTCGATGAGGGTGATTGCCGTGCTCTCAACCGTGAGCTCATGAACGTCCATGCGGTGGGGACTCAGCGCACGCGCATTCGACAGAACGGTAGCCACCTTCTCCAAGCTGACGCCGAGCGTCAGGGCACCGGCGGCAGCCGCCAAGGCGTTGGCCACGTGGTGGCGACCCACGATCTTCAGGTCAACGTGCGCCTCGCCCTGCGGTGTCACGAGGGTGAAGGAAGCGCGGTCAGCGCGGTCAAGCTGCACGTCGATCGCCCGCACATCGGCGCGGGGATCACCCGAGGCGGAGAAGCGGATGACCTCACCCGTCGCCAGCGGTGCCATGGCCTCGACGTTCGGATCGTCAGCGTTGAGAATGACGGGGCCTCCCGGACGCATCCCCTTGATGAGTTCCGCCTTCGCGGCGGCAACACCTTCAAAACCACCGAAGCCGCCCACGTGGGCGTGTCCGACGCACAGCTCGATGGCAACGTCCGGGGAGACGATATTGGTCAGATAGGTGATGTGACCGGGAGCAGATGCGCCCATCTCGAGGACGAGGTGGCGCGTCGATTCATCGGCCAGAAGCACCGTCAGCGGCAGGCCAACCTCGTTGTTGAATGAGAGCTTGGGAGCCACCGTCGGCCCGTCCTCGCTCATGATCTGCGCCAGCAAGTCCTTCGTCGTCGTCTTACCCACGGAGCCCGTCATCGCGATGACGTCGAGGTCTCCCCCGCTGCGCAGCTTCTCGACGTGCGCGTGTGCCAGAGCACCGAGCGCCACGGTCGAATCATCCACGACGATCTGGGCCACGGCCTCGTCGACCTCGTGTTCGACGATAACGGCAACAGCACCGCGTGCCACCGCTCCTGAAACGAACGTGTGCCCGTCGGCGGCCTCGCCGCGACGTGCGATGTAGAGCGATCCCTCGGCTGCTTCGCGCGAGTCGGTGACCACCGGGCCTGTCACGAGCACATCGGGGCCGACCAGGCGACCCGACACTGCCTCAGCAATCCATTGTGCTGTCGTCTGCATGTTCTACTCCTTCAGACTCACGGGGTCGTCGGATACAGGTTAGCTGACCCCGTAGACGCGGGGATACCCAGGTTCGCGACCGCCGTACGCGCAATGTCGCCAAAAAGCGGGGCTGACGAATCAGATGAGACCGACGCCACCTTCGGATTGTAGAGAACCACGGCGATCGCCAGGCGCGGCGCATCCGCAGGGATAATGCCCGCGGTGGTCGACACGAGGCCCGAAGCGCCGTCAATGACGGTCTCGGCGGTACCCGTCTTCACGCCGACCCGGTAGCCCGGTACCTTCGCGGCACCAGCGGTACCGCGGTCATCCTCAACAACGGATTCCATCATGGTCAGCAGCTGCGAGGCAGCCTGCGCATCCATGACCTGCACGGGCTGGCTGGTATCGGGAACCTCGACCGTTCCATCCGCGTTCGTCCACGACTTCACGATGTGCGGCGAAATGCGCACTCCCCCGTTCGCGATCGTCGCGAGAGCGGAAGCCTCCTGCATCGCCGTAATCGCGTAGGCCTGACCGAACATCGTCACGTAGCGATCGCGCCCCTGCCACTGGTCGGCATTGCGCAGCAGACCCGCAGATTCGCCAGGCAGCTCGATACCGGTCTCCTGACCGAAACCGAAGGCGCGCATCATGGAGTAGCGCTGCTCATCGCTCATCGTCTGACCGATCAAGACGGTGCCGGTGTTTGACGACTCTGCAAGAACGCCCGTCGCCGTCAAAGTCTCACCATCGTGCTCGTGTAAGTCCGTGATCGGCCCACCGGCATCGGGCAGATCCAGCGCGTAGGGAACCTGGAAGACACTCGTCGGGGAGATCGTCCCCTGGTTGAGAGCCACTCCCACGGTCACAAGCTTGCCCATCGAGCCCGGCTCGAAGACGTCCTGCACCGCGTGCACCTTCTGGGGCTTGGCGTTGTCGGGCTCCTTGGAGTTCGAATCCGCCATCACCAGCACATGACCTGTCGCCACGTCCTCGATGACGACGGCACCCCAGTCGGCCTGGTGTTTCGTGACTCGCGCGTCGAGCAGTTCCTGGACCTGATGTTGCAGGTCAGCGTGGAGCGTAAGCTCCACATTGCCGCCGTTCTTCGGCTCAACAGTGGTCCTTTTACCGCCCGGCATCACGGCACCGTTAGGCGCGATCTCGAAGGCTTGTGCGCCCGGGGTACCCGTCAGCAGTGCGTCGAACTGCGCCTCCATGCCCGAAGACCCCTGTCCCTCGGCGTTGACCGTCCCAATGACGGGCGCAGCGACATTGCCATTGGGGTACTCACGCTCGAAGACAGACTCCCACTCGATCCCGTAAATATCGAGCTTGCGAATCTCACGGTAGGACACGGCATCCACGTTGCGCTTGATGTACACGTAGGTGGAATCGCCCAGCATCATGCCGCCGAGCTCCGCCTCATTCATGCCGAGGATGGGGGCCAGAAGGCGCGCGGCCTCCGCGGGCCCACGGCCGACCTCGTTACCATCATCATCACGGTGGACGAAAGACCGGATATTCACCTGGTTCACCGCGATGTCGTACGTCTGGATGGAGTTCGCCAGGACGACACCCGTGGCATCGGTAATCGTGCCACGCGCAGCGGCGACCTCCGTCGAAGAGGTACGCACGCGCTGCCCCTGGGCCGCCAATGATGGTCCCTCGATAATCTGCAGCTGAACCAGACGCACGCCACAGATACACAGGGCACCAACGAGGATGCCCACGATCCATCGCGAACGCGTGATGACGGTATCCATAGGTACTCGCCTTCCGAGTTACTTCGCGGGAGTCCCAGCCTCGACGCTGCCGGTTTCGAGGGTAATAAAGCCCGACTTGCCCGCGGGCACCATGCCGTTCGCCTTCGCGGCCTTCTCGAGCTCCGTCGGCGAGGCCTTACGATCCAGTTCCGCTCGCATCGTCCACGACTGCGCCTCAAGCTCATTGAGAACCAGCTGCTGCTCACGGATCTCAAACGAGGTCTGGGCCATGCGCGTGTTGAGGACCATCGACGTCACGACGGATGCCAGCGCGACGGCGACGAAGAGCATGAGGATCGCTGCAACCGAGCGGCGAGGACGGGTGCCCTCGACGATACGCAGCTCGTGGGCCTCCTCGCGGCGCAGTTCGGGGCGCGCTGCGGGACGTGCCTTCGCGGTTGCTGCACTCATGAGAGGTCCTTCCATTCGCGGATGAGCTCCGCGCCGCGCAGTCGCACGGAAGCGGATCGGGGGTTGTGATCTTGTTCGGCCTGGTCGGCCCTATTCGCGCCCTTTGTCAGCAGACGCAGGCTGGGAGCCATCTCGTCAGGGATGATCGGCAGACCGGGTGGAGCACTGCTGGTCGACCCGCGACGCAGCACGTCCTTGACTATCCGGTCCTCGAGACTCTGGTAGGACTCCACCACCAGGCGCCCGCCCACCCTCAAGCTGGCGAGGGCTCTCGGCAGAGCGCGTTCTAAGATTGTCAGCTCGTCATTGACAGCCACACGCAGCGCCTGGAACGTACGCTTCGCCGGGTTGCCACCGGTACGTCGCGCGGGGGCCGGGATAGCCTCACGGATGATGTCCACGAGTTCACCGGTGCGGGTGATGGGCGCGGTGTCGCGGCGTCGGATGATGAGCCGGGCGATACGCGGCGCGAATTTCTCTTCGCCGTACGTGCGCAGGATCCGGATGAGTTCGCCTTCCGAGGCCGTGGCGAGCAGGTCAGCGGCGCTCGGTCCGGTGGTCGAATCCATTCGCATGTCGAGCGGCGCATCTTTGGAGTACGCGAACCCGCGCTCAGCCTCGTCCAGCTGCAGGGAGGACACTCCCAGGTCCATGAGGACGCCGTCGACGCGCGCTTCCTGCCCCAGCTGGCGTGTCACCGCCTCGTCGATGTTGTCGTAGGTGGTGTGGACCGCACGGAAGCGTGTCCCGAAACGCTCGAGGCGCTCGGACGCAAGGTCAATCGCCTGAGGGTCTCGATCAATACCAATAACCGTCAGATCCTCGAAGCGCTCAAGCGCCCCTTCCGTGTGACCACCCATGCCCAGCGTGCCATCCACGAGGACCGCGCCGGGGTGCTCAATCGCGGGAGCCAGCATGTCGAGGCACTCGGCGAGGAGCACAGGTACGTGTCGCTCGCTTGCGGGGCGCGACGAATCGTGCACCGCCTGCGATGTGTCCACCATGTCGTGCCTCCTTTCGCGTGCCGACTGTCGTGTTCTGGGTGTTCAATCCGTGCTTCCAGGTCCCCCACCGTGCTCCGCCACCGGGGAAGTGATGTCGGAACAGCGGGCGGAGACCTGAGAGCACGGGTCAGAACATCCCGGGGATGATCTCTTCTGCTGTATTGGAGAAGACCTCTTCCTGGACGGCGAGGTACTCGCGCCAGGCCGAGGCATCCCAGATTTCAGCTCGCGATCCCGCACCGATGACGGCGAGTTCGCGACCCAGACCGGCGTATGCACGCAAGTCCGCGGGAACACTGATGCGCCCCTGCTTGTCCGGGATCTCCTTGTAGGCTCCCGAGAGCATCACGCGGATCCAGTCACGCGCCTGCTTGGACGACAGGGGCGCGCGGCGCAGTTCCGCGGTCATGCTCTCGAATTCCGCGGCAGGGAACGCATAGATGCAGTGCTCTTGACCGCGAGTGAGGACGATGCCGCCCTCCATGTCCTCGCGAAAGCGCGCGGGCAGAAACATGCGGCCCTTGTCGTCGAGCTTGGGCTCGTACGTACCGAGGAACATGTCACCGCCCTCCCTTGTTCGGAACTTTCCCCCACTTTAACCCACCACCCCCCATGTTTACACAGGAACTTCCGGCGTGGCGTAAAAAACAGAGGCGTCAAACGGCTTCTTTTCAAGGAAAATATCGAGTGGAGAAAAGTGGGGGGAATCTTGCACACATCCGGAGCCATACGTTCCCACCCACTGCCCACACCGCGAGCCAACCACCCGCGTCTCCCACGCATTTTCATTGGAATTTCAACGCCTATCGAGCACTTGAAACGAAGGGGGCGGCAACAAGCAACACCCAGTGGAGCACCTTGGGGAGGAAGGTGGGGAACGCCGGGGAGGGGCGTAGGGAGGAAGGTGGGGAACGCCGGGGAGGAGGGTGGGGAGCGCCCGAGGAGCGGGGCGGGGAGAACCGCGAGCCTCCCAAGGATCTCCGTAGAGTTGCGCCAAACCATCATTCAGATCGGTTCCGGTCGTTCCGAAACGCTCACCAATCGCATCAACCACATACTGGGCAGCTCCACCCCCAGCTCGCATGCACGTTCGTGCGGTTGTGGGGATATGGGTGGGAGGATGTGCGTGATGGTTGCGCAGCATTCTTAGTGTTTCGTGCTGGTTCTGCGCGTACCCTGAAACAGTAGGGCGCACCTCCAAGGACGGGGGTACGCTGCAGGGCACCTCACCGTGGAGGAGTACAACGCCATGACGGTTCCACCATTGTTCG
>JAHYYD010000269.1 GCA_019425105.1 Actinomycetota bacterium | reverse complement strand
CGTTGCTGCTGTCCGCGCTCGCGGACTCCAACGCTCTCGCGGTCGTGCCCGAGGACGTGACCACCGTGCGAGCAGGGGACAGCCTCCAGTGCCTGGTCCTCGAATGAGGTGTTTCTTCCGTCGCCGCACGTGCGTGTGGGGGCGCGACATTGAGATGCTCACGCTGCGCGTTCCCGACCCGGTCGGTCGCGGCTTCCTGCGCTCTGGGCCCGAGTCGAATCCTCGGCCGCGGGAGCTCGTCGTGCGCCCCGTGCGCGGCGAGGAGCACCGCGCCCTCGATACCGTGCGCCGTACCGACGGGCATTGGTTGCGCCCGTGGGAAGCGACCCTGCCGCCGGACACGCTCGAGCATATCCCGACGTTCTCACAGTACGTGCATCGTGCCGACCGCGATCAGCGCCTCGGCAACGCGCTGATTTTCGGCGTGCAGATCGACGGGCGTTACGTGGGTCAATTCTCGATCTCGAACGTCCATTGGGGTGCGATGTCATCGGGCATGCTCGGCTACTGGATCGTCTCGGAGTGGGCGGGCCGAGGCCTGGGTTCCCTGGTCGCTGCCCTCGTCCTGGACCTCGTCGTCGGGGAGCTTGGTCTGCATCGCGTCGAAGTCTGTGTGCGTCCCGAGAATGAGCGATCCCTGGGGGTGTGCCGAGGCCTCGGCCTCGTGGAGGAGGGGCTGCGCCCGCGCTATATGCACATCGGTGGGCAGTGGGCGGACCATATCGCCTTCTTCATCGACGCCGAGTCCCTGCCCGAGGGCGGGCTCGTGCAGCGGCGGTGGGGGCGCAGCGCGATCGACTGACGAGCTCGCCTGCGCGTGGGCTGATGCGCTGGTGATGCGCGTGTTCCCCTGTTGTCTTGCTTGGTGCGAATGATGTTGGTGTTACAAGTGTGACACCTGAGGATACTTCTCTTTTTACCGACAGGTTTGAGAGCCCGACACGCGCCCACCGCACAGGCCCTCGCGCGTCAAACGCCCGTACGTTGAGAGGGTGGAGATCGGTGGACTCGTCATCGTCGCGGTATTCGTCGCGCTTTTTGCGACCGTACCGTCACTCGTCGCGCGCCGAACAGCTATCGTCCAGTCTCGCGAAATCGACCGTTTTTCGCCGAAACTGCGCATCATCCACGCGAATGAGACAGAATTAGAGACGTGCGACCACGCCAGCGGAACCATCCTGGCCGAGCGCGCACTCACGAGCGGAGGCAGCATGCACCAAGGCACCACGGGACGTAGCCGCCCCGTCATCGACCGACGCAACAACAAGGCGGTCCGTGATATCGCCAAGCTGCGCGCCCGCCGCGCCGCACGCATCGCCGCCGAAAATGCCGCCGCACGCCGCCGCATGGTCATCACCGGCATCTGTGCCCTCGCGACCGTCGGACTCGGCATCGTGATCGCCGCGACCTCCATCGCGTGGGCCTGGATCGCCATCCCGGCTGTCGCACTCGTGGGCTCGCTCGGGGCCTCTCGTGTCGCCGCCGTCCGCTCCCAGCAGGCATCTGAACGAGAGCTCGAACTCCTCACCAAGCTTCGTGGGGACGTGCGTGGCGCCGGTCGGCCCACCGCTGCGTCTCCCGTTTCCGTTCCCGCCGAGCGCGCCTCTTCTTCATCCGACGAAGCTGGGGAGGAAACTGCGGCGTCCGATGTCGCGCCTCAGACCGGTTCCGTTCCCTCCCTCGTCTTCAACGTCGACGTCCCCGAGATCGTCGAGGTCGCCGACACTCCCGCACGCGCCTGGACCGTCGTCCCCGTTCCCGCGCCGACCTACGCGTCGCGCGAGCGCGTTCGCGGCCGCATCGTCCACGCTGACACCGACCTGCGCGGCATCCCGCGCATCGCCGCCGCAGTCCCAGCCCGACCGATCGCCCAGACCGCCCAGGTGGGTGCCCGCTCCACCGCCGAGGTCGTCGCCGATCAGGCCGTCGCCCTCGACCTGGATGCCGTCCTGGATGCGCGTCGCGCCCAGTAATAGCCGAATCGTTGTGATGCCGCGCCGCGGGCCTTCGAGCTCGCGGCGCGGTCGCATGTGTCGGCTCCGTGTCATGCCGCACGCGGCGGTGGTCGGCTTGCGTGGCTGATTGTGATGGTGCTAAGCTGTTTGAGTCCTTGGGGCTATGGCGCAGTTGGTAGCGCGTCTCGTTCGCAATGAGAAGGTCGGGGGTTCGAATCCCCCTAGCTCCACCACAGGCCGACATCCGATCCGGATGTCGGTTTTTTGCATGCACGGGTGTGTTGTTGCTGCTGGCTCCGCTGGTGTTCCGGGCGCCGGAGGGCCTGCTGTGGGGCCGGGCTGCTCAGTGTGCCCGTGGGCGGCGGCCCGCCCGCGAGCCGTCCGCGCTGCGAGCCTTCGGCTCGGCGCGTCGTCTCGAAGCCCGGCCAGGCCCCGCCGCCGCCCACGGGCACCGCAGCCATGCCCTCCGGTCCCTCCGGCGTCCTCCACACCGGCAATGCCTGGTCTGCTGACGTGCGGTTGGGCGCGTCGCCTCGAAGCCCGGCCAGGCCCTGCCGCCGCCCATGGGCACCGCAGCCAGACCCTCC
>JAHYYD010000268.1:1384-2558 GCA_019425105.1 Actinomycetota bacterium | reverse complement strand
CCGGCGGCTTCGACATGTCCTCCCTGTTCACGGTGGACGAGTCCAAGCTTTCCGCTGCCTTCCAGATCGACCCCGAGAAGATGCAGATGGACCTGTCGGGCCTCGATTTTTCCGGCATGGACCTGTCGGGCCTCGATTTTTCGAACCTCGACATGTCGGGCCTGGACCTGTCCACCATCGACCTGTCGGCCCTCGCCGCGCAGTCCGGTGCCCAGTCGGGCGCCCAGTCGGGCATGACCTTTAATCTGTCCGGCCTCGACTTCGGGGAGCTGAGCAAGGACCTGCCGCAGCTAGCCAACGTGGACTTCCCGACGATTATTCGCTCGGCCCTGGCCGACGGAGCCGTCAAGGATGGCGCGGCCGACTACCTGAGCGCGCAGGCGTCCCAGATCGCCCAGGGGTTCCAGGACTACGCCCGCGAGCAGATCGAGGCGGGAGGCTCGACGGACTTCGCGACCCTGGCCTCGGCCTATTTCTCCCAGCCCCAGGTGATGGAGCAGTTGCGAGCGGCCGTCTCCTCCGACCAGGTCGTCGACTCCCAGAAACTCGCGGCGAACCTGACGAAGGCCCTCGGGGACGATCCAGCCCTGGCCCAGATCGGCACCGACGTGTCCACCCAGGTCATGAACGCGATCTCCGCGCAGATCGCTGCCCAGCTGGGGACCACCCTCACGAAGGGGGTGAGCGCCGTCATCGGCCAGGTCATGCAGGAAGCGATGACGAACGCGATGACCTCGATGATGACGCAGCTGTCGACCACGATCGGCAACCAGATTGGTGCCACCATGGAGCAGTTCGCCACCAACATGTCGAGCGCGTTCTCCATGGACCCGCAGGCGTTCGCGGACGCTTTCCACTCCAACCTGGATGAGAAGTCCCTCGCGGCCCTCATGGCGACCATGTTCTCCACGAACGTGCCGACCCTGGAGACGAATTTGAGGAACCTGGGCTGGGCGGATATCGCCTCCCCGTCGAACATCTCGATCTACCCCAAGTCCTTCGCGGACAAGGACAAGGTGAAGGCCGCCCTCGACGCCTACAACGCCGACAACAAGGCGGCGGGCGCGACCGACAAGGTCATCACCTACTCCGACGTCATGGGTGCGCTCATGAGCTCGGTGACCAAGATCGTCGACATCATCTCCTGGCTGCTCATCGCCTTCGTGTCGATCTC
>JAHYYD010000268.1:0-1284 GCA_019425105.1 Actinomycetota bacterium | reverse complement strand
ACCGTCGCCATCATGCTGGCCGACGGCTTCGAAGAGGTCGAGGCCCTGGCCGTCGCCGACGTCCTGTACCGCGCCGGTGTGCGCTCGGACCTGATCTCCGTGACCGACGCGCGCCACGTGACCAGCTCGCACGGCATCCGCGTCGTCGCCGACCTCATGCTCGAGGACGTGGACCTGTCCACCTACACCGTCCTCTTCCTGCCCGGCGGTATGCCCGGCACCCTGAACCTGAAGGCCACGCCCGCGATCCAGACCGAGGTGCTGCGTCGCTCCGATGAGTCCCAGCCCATCGCGGCGATCTGCGCGGCCCCCTCGATCCTGTCTGAGCTGGGCGTCCTCGACGGTCGCCATGCGACCGCCAACCCCGCGTTCATTAAGGCCATCGCCGAGGGCGGTGCGATCGTTCACGAGAACCCCGTCGTCGCCGACGAGTTCATCACGACCAGCCGAGGCGCCGGAACCGCCCTCGAACTCGGCATCGAACTCGTGCGCCAGCTCCTGGGTGACGAGGCCGCCGAAGAGGTCTCCCGCGGCGTCGTGCTCGCCCGCTGACGTCCCCTTCGCAACCCCGAAAGGATCCTGCCTCCGCATGAGTCCGCGTAAGCCTCGTCCCTGGCCCGACGCGCCCGCGCCCCTGGCGGCGCCCGTGGTGGACAACCACACGCACCTGCCCACCCACGTCGGTGAGATTCCCCGGCGCGAGGGCGTGGCGCTCAGCCTCGAGGAACAGCTGGACCGTGCCCGCGAGGTGGGCGTCACCCGCATGATTTCGAGCGCCTGCGAGCTGCCCGACTTCGACCCGATGATCAAGCTGGCCCGCGCACACGAGGGCGTGCGCGTCGCGATCGCGATCCACCCCAACGACGCGGCCCTGCACGCGGGCTGCGCCGACCCCTCGCCCGACGGGCTGGTCCCCACGGTGCGCGACTACCACGTGCCCCTCGTCGAGGCGCTGGTTGAGGTCGAGAAGCGTCTGAACGATCCGATGGTCGTCGCGGTGGGGGAGAGCGGCCTGGACTACTTCCGCACGGCCGAACCCGGCCGCGAGGCACAGAAGGAATCCTTCCGCGCGCACATCGAGATGGCGCAGCGCGCCGACCTGCCCCTCCAGATCCACGACCGCGATGCCCACGAGGACACCCTGGCGATTCTCGATGAGCGCGCGAGCGCGGACCAGCGCATCGTCTTCCACTGCTACTCGGGGGACGCAGCCATGGCGCAGCGGCTCGCCGAGCGCGGATGGTACGCCTCCTTCGCAGGCCCCATCACATATCCCGCGAACTC
>JAHYYD010000267.1 GCA_019425105.1 Actinomycetota bacterium | reverse complement strand
ACCCGCGAGGCCACCGAGGCCGAGGCCGCCACCCTGGCCTCGAACAACGCCCCCGCGAACACCGCGCGCACCACGCTGACCGTCAGCGTTGGCGAGGGCGCCTCCGGCAACGCCACCGACGGCCACTTCGACCTGGGCCCCGCCATCGAAAACGGCACCCTCGTCGCCCGCGTCAAGGACGACCGCAGCCAGCCCGCCCAGTGGGTCGACCCCTCGTCCCTGACCTTCGCCCTCGGTGACGCCGCGCGCATCACCGCGCCCGCCGACCTCGGCTTCGTCGCCACCCCCGGCTCCAGCGTCTGGCTGATCCCGTCGACTCAGATCGCGGGCGTGCCGTGGCTGGGCCTGAACTCCCAGCGCGAAGAGATCGTCACAGGCACCACCGGCCCCGTCCAGTTCACCCTCGACGCCGTCGAGGGCCCCGGACGCGTCGCCGTCTTCAACGCGGGCGCGCTCGGCTCCGGCGTCGGCGAGCACGTCTTCGACGGCCCGGGCACCGGCTACACGCTCGGCGCCAACACGCACGCCCACCAGAACTGGGTGTTCACCGCGCCCGGCACCTACACGCTGACCATCACCATGCGCGTCACCCCCAACGGCGAGGCGCTCGCGGGCAGCGGTTTCGGCTCGGGCGGCGACCTCACCGCCACGGGCGCGACCGGCCCGAGCGGGCGACCCATGGTCTCCCAGGTCGTCGGCCGTACCGCGTCCGGCAAGGACTGCGACCTCTCCCTGGCCACCACCGGCGCCGACACCATCCCCCTGACCGTCGTCTCCCTGACGTGGGCGCTCACGGGCGCGGCCTGCGTGTGGGTGGGCGCGATCGGACGCCGCCGCAACCTTCGCGCAACGCTGTGACCCCTCATTTACGAGGCCGACTCTCCTTCATCCCCCGCCTCCCCTTCCGTGGGTGGCGGGGGAGTGGGTGTGTGCTCGCAGCCTCGACGTTAGCGCTCACGGCGACCCTGGCAGGGTGTGCGCCCGCGCCCGACCCCGCGAGCGACGGTGAACTGCGCGTCGTCGCCACGACCGGCATCCTCGCCGACCTCGTGCGTAACGTCGCCGGAGACCGCGTCCACGTCACGCAGATGGTGCCCGACGGGGCGGACCCGCACTCGTGGGAGCCCTCCCTGCGCACCGTGCGCGACGTAGCCTACGCGGACGTCGCCTTCTCCAACTACCTCATGCTCGAGGAGCACGCCCTCATCCGCGCACTCGACTCCAACCTGCCCGCCGGCTCGCGCTCCGTCTCCGTCGCCGAGGAGGCCGCCAAGAACGGCGCCACCATCCTCCCCCTCGTCGAAGACCGCGCCCTCGACACCCCGTGGCTCGGCATGCGCGTGTGGGGCGACGGCGCCGACATGGGGGCCACCCGCGCCTCGCAGATCGACCTGACGACCACCGGCGTCGACGGGCCCGGCCAGGCTGCCGCCTACCTCACCACGTCGTTTGGGCAACCCGAGATCGCCTTCGCGACCTCGGACGGCTTCAACGCCGCAAGCGGATACGACACCGACACCGCGCAGCTGCCCGCCGACGCCCACCAGCACATGAGCTGGGCGTTCACCGCCCCCGGCGTCTACCGCGTCCACTTCCGCGCCAATCTGCGCACCACGCCCGGCGCCACGCCGGTGGGCGTCGGGGAAGGCACCGCCGTCTTCGCCGTCGGCACCCCGCCCGAGGACATCGCCGCCAGTGAGGGCCGCCGCGTCCTGTCCGCCGGCCACGCCGACATCACCGTCAACCTCACCACCAAGCGCGTCGAACTCGCCTCCGACGCCGGAGCACTCAGCGGGGACGAGGCCTCGGCCCCCTGCGTGGGCGCATCCAGCGCCGCGGCGGCCGTCGCCTCCACCATGGAATGCACCGACCTCGACCATGTCGTCATCGAAGTGCCCACCCGCGCGCTCACGACGATCCCCGGCGAGGCCTCGTTCCGCTTCATCGGCGAACCCGGCGCGAACGTGTACATGCTCCCGCAGGCCGTCCTCGGCAAGCACGTCCACGGCGACATCGACCCCCACCTGTGGCACGACGTCCACAACGCCCAAGCGTACGTGCGCGTCATCCGCGACTCGCTGATCTCCGTCGACCCCGACGGCGAGGCCACCTACCGGGCCAACGCGGCCGCCTACCTGACGCGCCTCGACGAGCTCGACGCCACCGTGGCCTCGACCATCGCGTCCATCCCCTCCGAGCGCCGCAAGCTCGTCACCACCAACGACGCGTACGCGTACCTGGCGAACGCCTACGGGCTCACCATCGCCGGCTTCGTCGCGCCCAACCCCAGCGTCGAACCATCCATCGCCGACCGCATCAAACTCCAGGCCACCCTGTCCGACTCCTCGATCCCCGCGGTGTTCCTCGAACCCAACCTGGCGCGCACCCGCTCCACCCTGCGCACCGCCGCCACCGACGCGGGCGTGGACATCTGCCCCCTGTACGGCGACACCCTCGACGACCAAGCACCCACTTACATCGACATGATGGAACACAACGCCCGCTCACTGGCACGCTGCCTGGGCGGCAAGGAGATGCCATGAAATCCTTCTCTTCTCGC
>JAHYYD010000266.1 GCA_019425105.1 Actinomycetota bacterium | reverse complement strand
CGTCACGAACTACACCTACTGGGACTACCAGAAGCTGCGCTTCCCCAAGAACGAGGGCATGCGCATCGACTTCGCATACTGCTCGCCGGCACTGGCCGCGCGCGTCAGCGGCGCGCAGATCGACCGCGACGAACGCAAGGGAAAGGGCGCCTCGGACCACGTGCCCGTCATCGTCGACGTCGACTAAGAGACAACGAGGCCGGGGGACAGTCCCGGCGCGAGTCGAGGCCTGGGTCGGTGCCCAGGCCTCGTCGCGTATTGGCTTAAGCGTGCTCGCGCGCGAGGCGCAGCAGCTGCGAGTTAAGCACCGACCAGTTGTCGTGGTGCCAGGGCCCGAAAGGCTCCGCGCCAACGAAGGCCGCACTGGCGCCCAGGTCACGGTCCGCCCACACGAAGGAGCCGGACTGCCCGAAGTGCCCGATCGTGCGCGGAGAGGCGTCGGGAGCAGTCCAGTGCGGCGACTTCTCGCCGCGAATTTCGAGGCCGAGACCCCACGGGCAGGGAGTGAAGCGCCCGTAGCCGGGCACGACACCGGCGAGCGCGGGGAACTGCGACAACCCCGCGAGGGCCGCCAAGGGGCCGCTCACCAGGGTCGGGCGGGCAAGCTCGGCGCCAAAGAGGCTGACATCTGCCGCACTCGCAACGCCGGCATGGGCGGGACTGCCGGGAATATCCGCCGTCGTCATGTGAAGCGGCTCGAAGACCGTGCGGCGCACCCACTCACAGACGCCGACGCCGGTGGCCGCTTCGACCACCTCGCCGAGAATGTCGAAGCCCTCGTTCGAGTAGATGCGGCGCTTCTCGGGAGCCGCAACGGGGCGGCGCCCCTCAAAGGGCAGGCCCGAGGCATGGGCCAGGAGGTGGCGAACCGTCGCCCCCTCGGGACCCGCGGGATCGTCGAGGGAGATCAGGCCACGATCAACCGCGACCAGCACCGACCACGCGACGATCGGCTTCGTCACCGACGCAAGCGGGAACACACGATCAACGTCGCCGTGCGAATAGACGACGTCGCCCCCGACACGAAGGACGAGGGCGACATCGAAAGACGGCAGTGTGCCGATCACGCGGTGGCCTCCGGGGCCGCAACCTCGGCGGCCGCAGTGGTCTTTTCGCTGATCTTACGCAGCGTGCGCGCGTAGACCTCAGCAACCTCCTCGGGCACCGAAGCGCCGAGCTTGAGGACGTAGTGCGCCGGCAGGTGCAGGAGCTGCACGCACACGGCCAGGAAGTCCGCGACGAACTCGCGAGCATCGATCGGCTCATCGTTGTAACGAGCCGAGACGACCGAGCCGTACCAGTAGCGGATGAGGATCTTCGCCAGGGTGCGAGGCGTGGTACCGATGTCGGCACCCTCCTCCTCGACGAAGTTCTGGATCATCGCAGTGAGGGCTTCCTCCATCTGCTGCGTGCGGTACTTGTAGTGGGCGTGCGCCGGGTGCGTCTCCGAAGAGGACTCGGCCCACAGGACACAGTCCAGAGCGATGGCCGCGTCAGCGCCGGGCTTCATGGCGAAGCGCATCTCGCCGACCGCCCAGTCAACAAACGAGCCGGCGGTGATGCCGCCCTCGTCGAAGCCACCTTCCGATTCCTCGTTAATGGTGACGTCGAAGAGAGCGTTCATCTCCTCGTGACGCTGGATCGCACTGCGCAGGATCGCTTCCTTGGACGGGAAGTGATAGACGACGGCGGGGTGCGAAATACCGACTCGACGGCCGAGGTCGCGCAGAGAGAAGCCGTTGTAGCCTCGCTCTGCGATCAAAACCATCGCTGCCGAGAGGATGGATTCACGCGTCGCCTGTCCTACGGAGTAGGCGCCACGGGCCTTCCTCTGGGTTGTCATATCATCTCCTGCTGTTGCGGGCGCCACATACCGTGCGTCCGAAATACACACTGGTAGTCAGTGTACCGCGCAATCTCAGGGTTTATCAACATTCATGACAAGCCCGTCGATGGAGTCGTTAATGTCAACTGTCACATTCTGACCATCTTGAACGTCTCCCCCGAGCAGCAGAACAGCCAGTCGATCACCGATCTCCCGCTGAATCAGGCGACGCAGCGGACGGGCACCGAATGCCGGATCATAGCCCACGCGAGCGAGCCATCCGCGGGCCGGTTCGGTTACTGTCAAACCGATGCGACGCTCACGGAGACGAGACTCCAGCGACGCAACGAGCAGATCGACGATCTCACCCAGATTTTCGCGGGTAAGCGCGTCAAACATGACCGTCTCATCCAGCCTATTGAGGAACTCCGGACGGAACGCCGAGCGAACAACAGACATGACAGACTCCCGCTTTCCTTCGGGTGTCAAGTCGGGGTCCGACAGGAACTGCGATCCGAGGTTCGATGTGAGGATCAGGATGGTGTTTCGGAAGTCCACCGTCCGCCCCTGCCCGTCCGTGAGACGTCCATCATCCAACACCTGCAGAAGAATGTCGAAAATCTCAGGATCAGCCTTCTCAACTTCGTCCAGAAGGACGACAGAATACGGACGCCGACGCACAGCCTCGGTCAGCTGACCGCCCTGCTCGTAGCCCACGTACCCCGGAGGGGCACCGACGAGGCGCGC
>JAHYYD010000265.1 GCA_019425105.1 Actinomycetota bacterium | reverse complement strand
GCTCAGCCTCGACGGCCTCTTCCGCGGCCTCGAGGGCCTTGGGCCACGCCTCGCGATACTCCTCCGGGTTCTCCTTCGGGTCGAGGCCCTCGGCGGCCAGGTTCGCCTGCGCGAGGAACTCCGAGTTGCCGCCCAGCATGATGTCGGTACCACGGCCGGCCATGTTCGTGGCGACCGTGACCGCGCCCTTGCGACCGGCCATCGCGACGATGGCGGCTTCGCGCGCGTGCTGCTTGGCGTTGAGCACCTGGTGCGGAATGCGCTTCTTCTTGAGCATCTGGGACAGCAGCTCGGACTTTTCGACCGAGGCGGTACCGATGAGGACGGGCTGGCCGGCCTCGTGACGCTCGACGACGTCCTCGATAATCGCGTTCAGCTTGCCATTCTCCGTCGGGTAGACGAGGTCGGGCTGGTCCTTGCGGATCATCGGCTTGTTCGTGGGGATCGGGATGACGTCGATCTTGTAGGTCGACGCGAACTCGGCGGCCTCGGTCTCGGCCGTACCGGTCATGCCCGAACGTGAACCCTCGGGGTAGAGGCGGAAGTAGTTCTGCAGCGTGATCGTGGCCAGCGTCTGGTTCTCGGCCTTGATTTCCACGCCTTCTTTGGCTTCGATCGCCTGGTGCATGCCGTCGTTGTAGCGGCGCCCCGGCAGGACGCGGCCCGTGTGCTCGTCGACGATGAGGACCTCGCCGCCATCCACGATGTAGTCACGGTCCTTGAAGAACAGCTCCTTGGCGCGGATCGCGTTGTTGAGGAAGCCGATCAGCGGAGTGTTCGCGGCCTCGTAGAGGTTCTCCACGCCCAGCTGATCCTCGACCTTGTCAATGCCCGGCTCCAGGATGCCGACGGTCTTCTTCTTCTCGTCGACCTCGTAGTCCTCGTCGCGCTTGAGCAGGCGCGCGATGCGGGCGAACTCCACGTACCAGCGGTTCAGATCGCCGTCCGCGGGGCCCGAAATGATCAGGGGGGTACGGGCCTCGTCGATGAGGATGGAGTCAACCTCGTCGACGATGACGAAGGCGTGGCCGCGCTGAACCATATCCTCGGGCACCTGCGCCATGTTGTCGCGCAGGTAGTCGAAGCCGAACTCGTTGTTCGTGCCGTAGGTGATGTCGCAGGCGTACATCTCGCGACGCTCTGCCGGCGTCTGGCCCACGAGGATACAACCGCACGTCATGCCCAGGAAGTTGTACACGCGGCTCATCAGGTCCGACTGGTACTTCGCCAGGTAGTCGTTGACCGTCACGACGTGCACGCCCTTGCCGGTCAGCGCGCGCAGGTAGGAGGGCATCGTGGCGACCAGGGTCTTACCTTCACCGGTCTTCATTTCCGCGATCTTGCCCTGGTGCAGGGCGATACCGCCCATGACCTGCACGTGGAAGGGACGCATGCGCAGGATTCGCCACGAGGCCTCACGCACCGTCGCGAAAGCCTCGACCAGGATGTCGTCCAGGGTCTCGCCCTCTTCGAGGCGATCCTTGAACTCCTGGGTCTTGGCCTGCAGCTCCTCGTCGGTCAGAGCCTCAAAATCCTCCTGCAAGGCATCAACCTGCGACGCAAGCCGATCCAGCTTGCGCAGCATACGCCCTTCGCCAGCGCGAAGGATCTTGTCAATAATCGACACGAATAGCTCCTGACGTTCCTCGCCCGCCCCCTTGTAGAGCGGACAGTCAAATCCACCCATTAGTTTACGAACTAACCGCCCAAAGTGGAAACGCCCGCGCGAACATGGACGCATTTAACGCTGACAGCGCACACAGGGGCGCCCCGGGCCTCGTGCCCGGGGCGCCCCACGGTCCTTCAACCGTCAGACTGTCGTGTTCAAGCGAAGCACACCGTACGTCCACCCGTGACGGTGGTAGACGACGCACGGCTGGTTCGTCTCCTTATCGACGAAGAGGAAGAATGGGTGACCGACCATCATCATCTGGTCCAAGGCCTCATCCACGCTCATCGGCGGGGCCTCATGCACCTTCTGACGGACAATGATCGGGGTGTCACCCCACTGCTCTTCGCGGGCCTCTCCAACCTTCAGATCCTCAGCGCTGCGCAGCGGCTTGGGAGCCTCGGGTTCGACGACGGCAACCTCTTCGACGACGGGAGCTTCGAGGATTTCGGCTTCGACCAGGTCACGCGGGTACCTGCGGCGGTGGTCCTTCACGCGATCACGCAGGCGGCGCAGGCGCTCGTAGAGCTTGCCGGCGGCGATGTCGACGGCCGCGTAGCGATCGGCGGACTGAGCCTCAGCGCGGATGATCGGGCCCTTACCGTAAACGGTCAGCTCGATGCGCTCGGCAGTGTCGGCCTGGCGGGGGTTACGTTCGTGAGTCAGCTCCACGTCGACGCGCTGAGCGCGGGGGTAGAACTGAGTGATCTTCGAAACCTTCTCCTCCACGTAAGCCCGGAAATTCGGGTGAATCTCGGCATTACGTGCGACGACGGTGATGTCCATGTGTTTCCTCCATGGTGTGCGGCGGGCATCGTTGCCCGCGGGTGGGGATTGTTCGGTGCTCACTGCCCGAACCGTGGTCTGAGCTATCACCTCCCGCATTGACGTGAGGAGCGTCCCTGCTGCTCACGCTATCGAAAGTCTGTA
>JAHYYD010000264.1 GCA_019425105.1 Actinomycetota bacterium | reverse complement strand
GGCTTCATTTCGACGGCGTATTCGGCGGGGCGCATCATCTGCTCGGCGCGCATGTCGAGCTGGCCGCCCGTGGCCTCCCAGCGGGAGACGAGGTCCTTGAAGAACAGGATGCCGCGGATATCGTCCACGTCGTCGCCGACGACGGGCACGCGCGAGAATCCGGAGCGCACGAAGAGGCGCAGCGCGGAGGGGGCGGGCGTGTCGGCGTCGATGGTCACCATGTCGGTGCGCGGCACCATGACCTCGCGCACGAGCGTGTGCCCCAGGTCGAGGACGGAGCGGACCATGTCGCGGTCCTCTTCCTCGAAGCTCTCGGGTTCGCCGACCTCGTCGACGATTTCACGCAGGTCGGAGATGAGCTCGGCGCGCGCCTGGGCCTCGGTGGGTTCGGGCGCGGGGCGAGAGGAGCGCACGCGGGTCAGCAGCGGGTCCGCGAGGTGACTCAGGCGCGCGAGACGGTCAGCCAATCGCGTGCCAACCAGCGCAATGCCTTCGGGGTTGCGCGCGCCCCACTGGGCGGGCAGGAAGGAGACGAAGACCAGCTGGATGGCTGCGATCACGCTGACGGCGATGAGGGCGACGGCCCACCACGGCAGGTGCGTGCCAACCAGGACGATCGTGCCCATGACCGCGTAGACGACCTGCCAGAACGTACGGAAAGCACGCAGCGACAGCAGGGTGCGCCGACGGTGATCCACGAGGCCGTAGAGGACGCGCGCGTGCCTGCGCTCTTCCTCGATGAGGTCTTCGACGCCGGCCAGGGTCAGGCGTTGGATAGCCTGCTCGATGCTCTGCGCGTAGGACGCCGAGGCCAGGGCGATGATCGCGAGGATCAGAAGCGCGACGGAGGGCACGTCCAGCGGTGACGAGGCCGGGGACGCTTCAAGAGGAAGGATCATCGGGTGGCCAGGAAGGTCAGCAGGAGCTTGCGCTGGAGCGCGAACATTACCTCGCGCTCCGCGTCGGTCGCGTGATCGTATCCCAGGAGGTGCAGCATGCCGTGCGTGGCCAGGAGCAGCATCTCCTCGGCGGCGCTGTGGCCGGACTCTGCGGCCTGGCGCGCGGCGACCTTGGGGCAGATGCAGATGTCGCCGAGCATGCCGGGAGGCGTGGGGTGATCCGCCGTGCCGGGGCGCAGTTCATCCATGGGGAAGCTCATGACGTCGGTCGGGCCGGGCAGGTCCAGCCAACGCACGTGCAGGTCCTCCATCGGCTCGGGCTCGATGAAGATGATGTTGACTTCCGCGTCGGAGCTGACGTGCATCTGGTCGAGCACGTAGTCGGCCAGCGCGGAAAACTCGGCTTCGTTGATCTCGTAGTCGGTCTCGTTGATGACCTCAGTCATGACGTGTACTCCCTGCGTGCGGTGTTGTGGCTGCGCGTGCGTGCGCGACGCGCGGCGTTTCGATCGTCAAAGCGCTGGTAGGCATCAATGATTGCGCCGACCAGCTCGTGGCGCACGACGTCGGCGCTGGTCAGGTGGCAGAACTCGATGTCATCGATGTCGCCGAGGATGCTTTCGACGACAGACAGGCCCGAGGTCTGGCTGCCCGGCAGGTCAACCTGCGAGGCGTCGCCCGTGACGACGACCTTGGAGCCAAAGCCGAGGCGCGTGAGGAACATCTTCATCTGGCCGACCGTGGTGTTTTGGGCCTCGTCCAGGATGATGAAAGAGTCGTTGAGGGTGCGTCCACGCATGTACGCCAGGGGCGCGACTTCGATCGTTCCGGCGGCCATGAGCTTGGGCAGGGCCTCGGGGTCGAGCATGTCGCCAAGCGCGTCGTAGAGCGGGCGCAGGTAGGGGTCGATCTTGTCGGTGAGGGAGCCGGGAAGGAAGCCGAGGTTCTCCCCCGCCTCAACGGCCGGGCGGGTCAGCACGATGCGGCGTACCTCGCCGGAGAGGAGGCGGCGAACGGCCTGGGCCATCGCCAGGTAGGTCTTGCCCGTGCCCGCGGGGCCGATGCCGAAGACGACGGTCGCGCGGTCGATGGCGTCCGTGTACGCCTTCTGGCCGGGGGTCTTGGGGCGGATCGATCGCCCGCGCGCGGAGAGGATTTCCTCCGTGGGGGCCTCGCCGGAGGTCAGGCGTCCGAGCAGCCCGATGGCCTGCTCGACGGCGGCGGCGTCCAGGGCGGTTCCGCGCCGGGCCATGCCGATGAGTTCTTCGAGGAGGCCCGCGGCCACGTCGATGTCAGCCTGGGTGCCTGCCAGGGAGATTTCGCGCCCGGTGACGAGGAAGCGGACGTGCGGGAAACCGCGTTCGAGGGCGCGCAGGACCTGGTCTGCGACGCCGAGGACCACGATCGGGTCCATGTCTGCGGGGATGGTGACGCGCCCCGTGGTGTGTGCGAGGGTGGCCGCCGCGAGCGCCGGCGCTGTGTTCTCCGTAGTCATACTGCTTCCAGTCTACTCTGCCGCCCCATCTTCCTCAGCCTCATCACCTTCGTATTAGCCTGTGTGTATGAACAAACAGACCATTCGCGGGGAAGCTGTCAGCGACGAACAGATTGATGCGTGGGTCGCAGAGGCAGAAGCCGGGTATGACGTTGAAATGCTGCGAAAAAACGGCGGCTTCGCGCAATGAAAGCCCGTCAGCAGTATCACTCTCTTTTGGAATATTGAGCCATGCCCACCCTCGAAGAACTCGTTTCGC
>JAHYYD010000263.1 GCA_019425105.1 Actinomycetota bacterium | reverse complement strand
CCTGAGTCCTCACCACAACTTAGGAAACCCAAAGCACAGAGTCAAAGGCGTCCACTATGAGCGGGCTCGCACTGACTAAAACCGCTGAATACCCGGCAAAATAGGGGGTGGCATCCCCCGCACTGAGCACGCGCCCACTCGCGGGAAAACAAAGAATTACAACATATGAAGCGTAACAAAATTCAACCCATCGGCAAAACCCCGTCCCGGCCTCGTCGCGAGAGCTCCGCACCGACCTGCCTGCCGCGCCCGCCCCGCCCCGCGTATCCGCAGGTGCGAGGCATACGCGCCGATTAGGAGACGGCCGCGACAGGTATCGCGCGGACCTGGGTGGCCTTGACGCTCGCCCAGAGGCGATCACCGACGCCGAGGCCGAGGTCGGCCCACGCGGAGGCTGTCACGCGGGAGGTCACTGACACGCCCTCCGCGAGCGCCACGCGCACGCTGACGAGGGAGCCGTCAACGTCGATGCCCGCGACGACACCGGGCAGGACGGACCGCGGCGAGGCATGGGCTTCCTCGCGGGAGAGAGCCACGGCCTCGGGCGGGAAGGTAAGCGCGACGCGGCCACCCTGGTTGCTTCCGCCGGAAGCGACGTCGTCGGCCGCATCGCCGGACGCCACGTCGACACGACCAGCGTCAGCCGAGTCGAACCCGGACAGGTCGGCCGCCCACAGCTCTGCCTCGCCGACGCTCACTCCGACCATGCCGGGGCGGGTCACGATGGGCCCGGCCACGATATTGAGCCCGGCCAGGCGCGCGGCGAACACCGATGACGGCGAGGCGAGGACGCGCGCGGGTTCGCCCTCCTCGACGACGCGCCCGTCCCCCATGACAATCATGTGGGAGGCGAGCGCCAGGACCTCGGCGATGTCGTGCGAGACGAGCAGGGTCGTGATTCCCGCGCCCGTGAGGCGCTGGCGCAGGACGGAGGACACCTGGGCGGTGGCCTCGACGTCGAGGGCGGCCGTGGGCTCGTCGAGGATGAGGACCTCGGGGCGGAAGACCAGCGCGCGGGCGATCGCGACGCGGGCGGCCTGGCCGCCGGACAGGTCGGAGGCACGCTTGTGCGCGAGGTCGTCGATGCCGACGGCGCGCAGCTGCTCGAGTGCAGCCTCGCGGGCCTGGGCGCGCCCCACCCCGCGCACGCGCAGCGGGAAGGCGACGTTGGCGAGCACGCTCATGTGCGTGAAGATGCGTGGTGCCTGGGAGACCATGGCGACGCCGCGTCGGCGCGCGGGCACGAACGTGACGGCGTCGTCGACGACGCGCTCGCCGATGCGCGCGCTCCCCTGATCGAGACGCAGCGTTCCGGCGATCACCTGGGCGAGCGTCGACTTTCCGGCACCGTTGTGGCCGACGACGGCCGTCACGAGGCCGGGGCGCAGCTCCGCGTCCACGTCCCAGCCGCGTGCCTCCACGCTTCCGGTGACGCGCACGTCCGCACCCTCCCCCGTATCTTCCGCGAGCGCGGTCGGGGCCTCGGAGGAGGAAGCGGAAGGAGCGCCGGGAGCGGCGGCGCGCCCCGGCCTCGTCGAACGCACGACAGAGGCGAGGCGCCCCCACGGTGTTTCCGTGAGCGCGACGACGGCCGCGGCGACACCGAGGAGAACCACGCCGAGCGCGAGGGCCAGGTCGGCGTCGGACTCTCGGGCCAAGTAGATCTGGAGCGGCATCGTTCGGGTCACGCCCTGCATGGACCCGGCGAAGGTGAGGGTCGCGCCGAATTCGCCGAGGCAGCGGGCCAGCGCGAGGGCCGCGCCGCGACCGAGGCCGGGCAGGACCGTGGGCAGGGTGATCTGCCAAAAGACGCGCGAGGGCGAGGCACCGAGAGAGGAAGCCATCTCGTCGAGCCCCTGCTCGCGCGCGCGCAGCGCGGATTCGAGGGTGACGATGAGGAAGGGCAGGGACACGAAGACCTGCGCGATGACGACGGCGGTTGTCGTGAAGGCGATGTCGAGGCCGGTGCCGCTCAGGAGGGCCCCGAGGGTTGAGCGCCTACCGAAGGCCGCGAGGAGCGCGATGCCGGCGACGACGGGCGGCAGCGAGAGCGGCAGGGCGACGAGGATGCGGGCGGCGCGCACGCCTCGCCACGAGCGCGACAGGACGAGGGCCGCGGGAACGCCGAGGAGGAGGTCGACGCCGAGCGCCATCACGCAGGTGCGCAGGGAGAGCGCGAGGGCGGCGGAGGCCTCGTCGGTGGCGAGGGTCGCTCCCAGGGTCGCCCAGTTGACGCGCCCCAGCATGAAGGCCAGGGGCAGGAGCAGGAAGCACAGGGCAAGCGCGCCGAGGCCCCCCGCCCAGATGGGCAGGGGGCTCACGGCGGGGGTTCGACGCGATGCCACGTGTCGATGTTACTTCGCGGCGGGGGTGAAGCCAGCGTCTTCGAGGACCTTCTGGCCGTCGGCAGAGAGGACCAGGTCGATCCATTTCTGGCCAAGATCCTTCTTGGTCGAGGCGCTCACGAGGGCGATCGGGTACTTGTTGACGGCCTCATTGGCACCCTGGATCTCGACGGTGTCAACGGCGTCGCCTTCGGCGAGGGCGTCGGTCTTGTAGACGATACCGGCGTCAGCCTGACCGGAGGCCACCTTGCCGCGCACGTCGGTGACGGCCTGCTCCTCGGAAACCGGGTTGAGGGTCACGCCGAGCTTCTCGGTGAGGGTCTTGGTGAGCTTGCCGCAGGGGACCTCGGGCGCGCAGA
>JAHYYD010000262.1 GCA_019425105.1 Actinomycetota bacterium | reverse complement strand
GCGACGCCGAAGCGGATCGTCGCCCGATATTCCTTCGAATGACCGCTCACCCAGGTGAGCAGCTTCGTCGCCTTGCCGATGCCGATCACGAGGACTCCCGTCGCCATCGGGTCCAGCGTGCCGCCGTGCCCCACCTTGCGGGTGTGGGCCAGTCGTCGCACGCGTGAGACCGCGTCGTGGCTGGTGAGCCCCTGCGGCTTGTCGATAACGACGAGGCCGGGGCGCGGATTATCGGGGCGACGAGCCATGGGGGTCAGGCCCAATCCTTCTCGGCGTCGTCCTCTTCGTCATCGTGACGGTAGGGGTCGGCGTCGCCGGCGTAGGTTGCGCCAGCAGATGCGGCCGCGATGGCCTCGTCCTTCGCCTTGGCCTTGGCCAGGGCATCTTCGAGCGCAGCAGCGCTCTCGGGCAGCGCATCGGGGATGAACTCCAGGGTCGGGGTCAGACGAAGCCCCAGGACCTTGCCCACTCGCGAGCGGAACAGTCCCTGTGCGGAAGCGAAAGCGCGCGCAACCTTCTCACGCTGCTCGCCATCGCCAAGCACCGTGTAGAAGACGGACGCATGCTGCAGGTCGCCCGTCACGCGCACGTCCGTGATTGTCACAAGCTCCAGGCGGGGATCCTTCACGTCGCGTCCGATCATCGACGCGACAGTCTGCAGGATTCGTTCCTGCACCTTACGAACGCGAGCCTCGTCAGCCATCGCGCCCTCCTTTCGGGCACTGACGCCCTTGTCGAAACATTACATGTGCGAAGATCGGGGTCCGAGCATGCCCGGACCCCGATACTTCACGCCACGGAATCAGTCACGAGCCTTCTCGCGCATCTCCCAGGTCTCAATGACGTCGCCTTCGGCGATGTCCTTGTAACCCAGGGTGATACCGCACTCGTAGCCCTCGCGGACCTCGGTGACGTCATCCTTCTCGCGACGCAGGGACGCGATCTCGAGGTTGTCGGCGACAACGACGCCGTCGCGCACCAGGCGAGCCTTGGTGCCGCGCTTGATCGTGCCGGAACGGACGATCGAACCGGCGATGTTGCCGAACTTGCCGGAGCGGAAGACCTGGCGGATCTCCGCGGTGCCCAGCTGGACCTCCTCGTAGATCGGCTTGAGCATACCCTTGAGGGCCGCCTCAATGTCGTCGATCGCAGAGTAGATGACGTTGTAGTACTTGATCTCGACGCCCTCGGCATCCGCCATCTCGGCCACGCGCTCGGCGGGTCGGACGTTGAAGCCGATGATGACCGCGTTGTCGACGGTCGCCAGGTTGACGTCGTTCTGCGTGATCGCACCGACACCGCGGTGGATGATACGCAGCGCGACCTCGTCGCCCACGTCGATGCGCAGCAGCGAGTCTTCCAGGGCCTCGACGGCACCGGACACGTCGCCCTTGATGACCAGGTTGAGGGTGTCGACCTCGCCCTCGGCCAGGACCTTGTCGAAGTCCTCCAGGGAGACGCGCTTGCGGCGCTTGGCCAGCAGAGCCTGACGCTCGGCAGCCTCACGCTTGTCGGCGATCTGGCGAGCCGTGCGGTCGTCGGGAGCAACCAGGAAGGAGTCACCGGCACGCGGGACGGACGTCAGACCGAGGACCGCGACGGGAGTCGACGGGCCGGCCTCGGAGACGTCGTGACCGGCGTCGTCGAACATGGCGCGCACGCGGCCGTAGGACGAGCCGACCACGAGGGAATCACCCACGTGGAGGGTGCCGCGCTGGACCAGCATGGTCGCGACGGCGCCGCGGCCCTTGTCCAGGTTCGCTTCGATGGCGACGCCGCGCGCGTCGGTGTTCGGGTTGGCCTCGAGGGTCAGCGCCGCGTCGGCGGTCAGCAGGACGGCCTCAAGCAGCTCGCGGATGCCCGTGCGCTGCTTGGCGGAGATGTTGACGAACATGACGTCGCCGCCGTACTCCTCCGCGACCAGGCCGTACTCGGTGAGCTGGGAGCGGATCTTCTCCGGGTTCGCGCTTTCCTTATCGACCTTGTTGACTGCGACGACGATCGGAACACCGGCCGCCTGCGCGTGGTTGATGGCCTCAACCGTCTGGGGCATGACGCCGTCATCGGCCGCAACCACGAGGATCGCAATGTCGGTGACCTGTGCACCACGGGCACGCATGGCCGTGAAGGCCTCGTGACCGGGGGTATCGATGAAGGTGATCGGGCGGGCGGTACCGTCCTCAGCCTTGACCGTGACCTGGTAGGCGCCGATGTGCTGGGTGATGCCGCCGTGCTCGGTGTCGACGACGTCGGTGTGACGGATCGCGTCGAGCAGCTTGGTCTTACCGTGGTCGACGTGACCCATGACGGTGACCACCGGCGGTCGGGGCTGCATGTTCTCTGCGTCGTCCAGTTCTTCGGCCTCGAGGTCGATGTCGAAGGACTCGAGCAGTTCGCGGTCCTCATCCTCGGGGGAGACGACCTTGACGTCGTAGCCGAGCTCCGCGCCCAGGGCCTCGAAGGTGTCCTGGTCGAGGGACTGCGTGGCGGTTGCCATCTCGCCCAGGGCGAAGAGGACCGTCACGAGTGCTGCGGGATTGACGTCAATCTTCTCGGCGAGGTCGGCCAGGGACGCGCCCTGGCGGATACGGATCTGCGCGCCGTTGCCGCGCGGGATCGACACGCCGCCGATAACGGGCGCGTTCTGCTGCTCGTACTCTTGACGCTTCGCGCGCTTCGACTTGCGTCCGCGCTGCGAGCGGCCGCCTCCGCG
>JAHYYD010000261.1 GCA_019425105.1 Actinomycetota bacterium | reverse complement strand
CGACACCGGAGTCCGCGAGGCGGTCGATCTCGCCGACGACGAAGCGGGCCTCGTCATGCTCGGAATCGGCGGCGTCCAGCGTGATGAGCGCGCCGTCGCCCGAGGCCGTCCACAGGTTCTTCGCGCGCCGCCCCGTGTTGCGAGCGATGACCGCGTTCGCGGCCGACAGGATGTTCTGCGTCGAGCGATAGTTCTGCTCCAGCAAGATGGTGCGAGCGCCCGTGAAGTCGCGTTCAAACTCCTCGATGTTGCGGATCGTGGCACCGCGGAACGCGTAAATCGACTGGTCGGAGTCGCCCACGACTGTCAGCTCGGCGGGCGTGACCCCATCGGACCCATCCCCCACGAGGGCGCGCACGAGGACGTACTGCGCGTGGTTCGTGTCCTGGTACTCGTCCACCAGGATGTGACGGAAGCGCCGGTGGTAGTGCTCGGCGATCAGCGGGTTGTCGCGCAGCAGGTCAACCGTGCGCATGATGAGGTCGTCGAAATCCAGCGCGTTCGAGGCGCGCATGCGCTTGTCGTACTCGACGTAGGCGTCCGCAACGATGCGCGAGACCGGGTCCTTGCCCGCCGTTTCCGCGTAGCGCACCGGGCCGATCAGCTCGTTCTTCGCGTCCGAAATGCGCGCCGCCACCATCTTCGGGGTGAAGCGCTTAATGTCCACGTCCTGCGCTTTGAGGACCATCTGGATGAGACGCTGGGAATCCTGCGCGTCGTAAATCGTGAACGACGAGGACAGGCCCGCCGCCTCGTGCTCGTAGCGCAGCAGGCGCACGCACGCCGAGTGGAAGGTCGACACCCACATGCGGCGTGCGTCGTCCCCCACGAGGGCGCCCGCACGCTCGCGCATCTCAGCAGCCGCCTTGTTCGTGAAGGTAATCGCCAGAATCTCCCCAGCCCGCGCGCGGCCCGTGGCCAGCAGGTAGGCGATGCGGTGCGTCAGCACGCGGGTCTTACCGGAGCCCGCGCCAGCCAGGATCAGCAGCGGCGAGCCTGCGTGAGTGACGGCCTCGCGCTGACGATCGTTAAGGCCGCGCGTCAGCGACTCGGGGTCCACGCCCGGGCGCGAGGGGCGCTCCCAGCCGGACGAAAAACCACCCGAGGACGCGGGAGGCTCCCACGCCGACGGCGTACCCGACGCCCCGCCCGGCACGGCGATCTCCGGCCACGCGTCAGAACCCAAGGCGTCCTCCACATCAAAGGCGGGCACCTCCGGCGGCACGTAGTCGTCCTGAAAACCCCCGTCGGGGCCGATCAGGAAACCAAGGTCAGGCAAAGAAGTCGCGTCACTCATCGCCTCCAAGGGTAAACCGACCCACCCTCACCTGCGACCCCCGCCCCGGGTGGCACCAACCACGAAAGGCGGCAGACAACGAGGCCGGGGCCTCCCCGCGCTCATACGCGACAGAAAGCCCCGGCCTCGTCGAAGCGATTACTTCTTGCGGTACAGCGACTTCGTCGCGTACACCGGCTCGGTCGTCACCTGAATGCCGAGCGAGCGGAAGATGCCCTCGTCCACGGGGCCCAGGATGACCGACTCGTGCACGTCGCAGTCGCGCAGCGAGCTGAGCTTATCCAGGGCGCGGCGCGCATTGTCGTCGCCGTTAGCACTAACCGCGAGCGCGATGAGGACCTCGTCGGTGTGCAGGCGCGGGTTGCGCGAGCCCAGGTCGTGGGTCTTGAGGCGCTGGATCGGCTCGATCGACTGGGGAGCCAGGAGCTGGACCTCGTCGGGCAGCCCCGCGAGCTTCTTGAGGGCGTTGAGCAGCATCGCCGAGGAGCAGCCCAGCAGTGCCGACGTCTTGCCCGTGACGATCTGGCCGTCGGGCAGCTCGATCGCGGCGGCCGGCTCGCCCGTGGCCTCGGCCAGCTCGAGGGCCGGACGCACGACCGGGCGGTCCATGCGCCCCACACCCACGCGGCT
Organism: Actinomycetota bacterium; assembly: GCA_019425105.1. Lineage (GTDB taxonomy): Bacteria > Actinomycetota > Actinomycetes > Actinomycetales > Actinomycetaceae > Pauljensenia. Next base: position 786 of record JAHYYD010000261.1, on the reverse strand, counting down.
CATCAGCAGGGAGATGCGCGCCGACTGCACGGGCTCGCTCATCTCCTTCTTCTCGGTGACGAGCGCCTTGTAGTAGCGGCGGATGATCTCCTGACGCGAAGCCTCCGCGCAGGCCTCGTCGTCCACGATGCAGTGGCCCGCCATGTTGACGCCCATGTCCGTGGGGCTCTTGTAGGGGGAGGAGCCGAGGATCTTCTCGAACAGGCGGTTCAAGACGGGGAAGATCTCCACGTCGCGGTTGTAGTTGACCGTCTTGATCCCATACGCCTCCAGGTGGAAGGGATCGATCATGTTGACGTCGTCGAGGTCCGCCGTAGCCGCCTCGTAGGCAATGTTCACCGGGTGATCCAGCGCGATGTTCCAGATCGGGAAGGTCTCCCACTTCGCATACCCCGACTCGATCCCGCGCTTGTGGTCATGGTAGAGCTGTGACAGGCAGGTCGCCATCTTGCCGGAGCCCGGGCCGGGGGCGGTCACGACGATCAGGTCGCGGGTGGTTTCCACGTACTCGTTCGCGCCGTAGCCCTCATCGGAGACGATGCGCTCGACGTCCGAGGGGTAGCCGGGGATCGGGAAGTGGCGGTAGACGCGGATGCCGAGCTTCTCGAAGCGTTCCTTGACCTCGGCGGCCGCCTTGTTGTCGTCCGTCCACTGCGTGATGACGACGGACCCGACGTACAGGCCGCGCTCACGGAACTCGTCGATCTGACGCAGGACCTCGTCGTCGTAGGTGGTGCCCATGTCGGCGCGCACCTTGCGGCGCGCGAAGTCCTTGGCGTTGACGGC
>JAHYYD010000260.1 GCA_019425105.1 Actinomycetota bacterium | reverse complement strand
CATCGACTGGGAGAACGTCGTGTAGGACAGGCCGTAGCCGAAGGGGTAGACGACCGCGTGTGCGTAATCGATGACGCCCTCCGCAGCCGCCGTCTCGTACCAGCGGTAGCCGACGTAGATCGAGTCGTTGTAGTTGACGAAGGACGGCTGCGTCTGCGTGCCCTTATTGAAGGGGTCATCCTGGGCGAACTCCGTCATATTCGTGTACTGGAAGTCGCCGAAGTTGTTAGCGGCGGGACCAGCCTTAATGTCGCGCGCGAACGTGTCGGGGGTCTTCGCCGAGGGGTTCACCTCGCCGTCCAAGATGCGGCCCAGCGCGTTGAAGCCCACCTGGCCGCCGGGGATCGCCCAGACGATCGCGTCGATCTCCGGGTCATCCTGGAGGTCACCCAGCTGGAACGCGTTCGCAGCGTTGATAACAACAACCGTCTTCGTCGACGTCTTCTTCGCCAGCTCGATCATGTCCTTCTCGGGACGCGTCAGCTCGAGGTAGCCCTGGCCATCCTCGAAGTCCGTGTACTCCTCGGAGTTGTTCGTGTAGCTGAAGTACGGGTTGTCAGCCATCTCCTTATTGACATCGCGCGGCAGGTCGAAGCCCTCGCCGCCCGAGCGAGCGATCGTCACGACCGCCGTATCGCCGAAGGCAGTCGCGTTGGAGAGCAGGTCGTCGGAGTACTTGTCCTGCGTGGGTTCGGGCAGCGACCAATCGGCCTTGAACATGCCGACCTCCGGGCGCTCAGCGCGGTACGAGGTGTACAGGTTCGTCAGCTCATCGTTCGTGGTGAAGCCCGCGTTATGGAGACCGTCCAGGAGGGAGGTCGTCGGGTTGTCCTTCGACAGCGAGCCGGAGCCGGTGCCGCCGTAGATCGGGTTCGTCGAGCCCCAGCCCCACACGTTGATCGCGGAGCCCTTGGCCAGTGGGAGAGCGCCGTTGTTGTTCTTCAGGAGGACCATGCCCTCGTCCGAAATGTCGTTGCCCAGCTCTTCGACCTGCGCCTTCGACGCGTCCGTCAGCGCACCAGTGCCGGCCGCAAGGTCGAGCACCGTCTTGAAGCCGCCGTACATCATCGACACGACGGCGACGACAATCGCGACGAACGCTGCGACCCACGCGGTCGAGCGCGTGAGCTTACGGGCAGGCTTGCCCATCTTAAATACAGCGAGGGAGACGATGATGGCGAGCGCCAGCGCCACGCCGATGACGATCAAGGGGACCTTGATCGACTCAACCATCTTCCACACATCAGACCAGTTGATGGAAAGCATTGTTGATGTCCTCTTTCAGTTCCGAAACCCTGCATCCCAGAGCAGATCAGCTCCCTTGCCTCCCCTGTGAATGTCTCCATCGACGCAGGTCGCCGCAGACCAGAGGGCAGTGGGGAACCGCCACCACCTATTCAACCGCACGGTCGCCCCAGCGTGGTGCGGCCTCGTTCGTTCTGTCGGATTCACCGCACAATCTGTCAGGGTGAGAAAGCTGGAACCCCGCTGGCTTCGCCGCCTACGCGGAAGGCGACTCTCCCCGCCACCGACGAGGATAACCACAGGGGATACACGAGGGCCCGACCCCCTCGCGGGGACCGGGCCCTGTGACGTTGTCGACCGGATCTCCGATCAGCGAGCGCGGCGCCTCGCCACCACGAGGCCGACGCCGGCGACGGCGAGCAGGCCAACGAGCGCGATGGCAACGCCGGTGTTCGCGCCGGTGCTGGCCAGCTTGTTGCCGTCAGTGCTCTTGCCGCCCGCAGGCTGCGGCTGCTCAGGAGTCGGCTGGGACTGTTCGGCAGTGGGCTGCGGCTGCTCAGGAGTCGGCTGGGACTGCTCGGGAGTCGGCTGGGGCTCCTCTGGAGCCGGAAGCTCGGGGAAATCGCACGTCGAAGACTGCGAGGTATCGGACTCGACGATGGCTGCGCCACTCGTCGTCGTCCCCGAGATCTTCACGAGCGGAGTAACCTCAGCGCTGCCGGCGATAAGGAACGAGAACTTCACCGACCCGTTGGCGGGAAGCTCCATATCCTTGAAGGTAAGCACCTTGCCCGCGACCGTCGGCTCGGGGGCACCGCTGACCGACTGGGGAACGTAGGTGGCGTCGTCCGACAGGGTCGCAATGACCGTCTGAACCGACTTGACATCGCGGTTCGGGTTCGTGATCGTCACGCCGATGGTGCGCGTCGCGGTGGAGTCGGCACCCGGCTGTGCGACGGCGCACGTCGCGGAGGACAGCGCGACCTGGCCCTTCGGCGAGAAGGAGGTGACGAGAGAGTAGTCGACCGTCGCATTCGGCTCGAGCGTACGAGTCCAGCTCAGAGCCATGCCGTTGTCCCGGTTGGAATCTGCACGCTCGAGCTTGTTGGGCAGAGGCGCGCGATCCTTAAGCTTATCCCAGACCTCGTTATAGGAACTGTAGTAGTAGTTCGAACCGGCGGTCGTCGGGACGAACTGCTCGACTCGGCCACGATCCGTATGCTGGCCGGTTTGCGGATCCTCCGCTCGGCAGATGATCGTCCCCGTGCTCTCGTCATACTCACCGAAGCCGTAATCGTTGTCCTGAAGGTAGCAATCCGCCGCATGGTAGAGAGTAAAATCCTGAGCTGCATCCGAGATGTTCTTCACCGACGAGGTCGTCGCGTAGAACTCATTGCCCGTTGAGTAGGTGTCCGTCTGCGTGATCTCGAATCCACCGCCGCGAACGACAGTCGTGAGGACCCACGGATCGG
>JAHYYD010000026.1 GCA_019425105.1 Actinomycetota bacterium | reverse complement strand
GACGTCGAGGCCTCGGGCCGCCACGTCGGTCGCAACCAGCACGTCCAGGGAACCGTTCTTCAGACGCTCGACCATGCGCTCGCGCTCGGTCTGAGCGACGTCACCGGAAATGCCAGCCGCGCGGAATCCACGACCCGAGAGCTCCAGTGAGACCTCTTCAACGTCGGCGCGGGTGCGCACGAACACGATGGCGGCGTCGGCCTCCTCCTGGCCTTCCTTGATGTGCTGAGCGCGGGTGGCCAGCACGCGAGAAAGCGCCCCGATCTTGTGCTTGTAGGGCACAACCGCGTAAGTCTGGTGGATCGTATCCACCGTGGAGGACTCGGTCGACACCGCGACCTTCACCGGATCCTTCAGGTGCTCACGCGCAACCTTCTCAATCGCTGCGGGCATCGTCGCACTAAAAAGCGCGGTCAGGCGATCATCGGGAGCACTCGACGCGATTGTCTCAACGTCCTCGGCGAATCCCATGCGCAGCATCTCGTCGGCCTCGTCGAGAACCAGCATGCGCACGTTCGACAGGTCGAGCGCGCCTTTCTCAATGAGGTCGATGACGCGACCCGGCGTGCCGACAACGACCTGCGCGCCGCGCTTCAGCGCACCAATCTGGGGGCCGTAGGGCGAGCCGCCGTACACGGGCACAACATCAAGGCGGGCTGTGCGCGCCGCAAAGTCCTCGATCGCTTGGGCGCTCTGCATCGCAAGTTCACGGGTGGGTGCCAGAACGAGAGCCTGCACGTCGCGCTCGTCGGCGTCAACAATCGCCAGCAGCGGCAGGCCAAAGGCCGCGGTCTTACCGGTGCCGGTCTGGGCGATGCCGACGACGTCGCGCAGCTCAAGGAGCGGCGGGATGGCGGCAGCCTGAATCGGCGTGGGGACGCGGAATCCCATGTCGGTCACCGCAGCGAGAATCTCCTCGGGCAGACCGAGGCTCGCAAAAGTGACAGCGTCTCCTTCCGGCTCCGCGGTTGGGTCGTCGTGCATGTCCTGATCGGTGCCGTCAACGAGGTCACGATCCTCGTTTGCATCAAAAATATCGTCACGCTCGTCGCGGGCGCGTTCCGTGTAATCCTCTGAGGGCATAGTCGTTCCTTGCCTGTTGCATGTGGGTAGCAAAACCATCGGGCGGGCCATCTCGGCTCCTCAGCGCGGCCTCACCCATAACAACAAACCCCGCATCCCGCGGGCACCATAACAAGGGGCAGCGCCTCATCGCTACGTTCAGCTTACTCGCCATACACGCGCCACGGAGCGCGTGGTCGGCCAATTCACTGTTCCGCTGACGTCGCACCGTGACGAGCAACGCATCGTTCACAGGCGCAGACGCGCAATATAGGAGGCGATTGTCACCTGTCGATTATCTTCGGCACGCACTGGTGCCACGACCGCACGCTCCACCTCGTCGCGGCACAGCCCCCTCAGATCACGCATAACTGCACGTCGCCGACGACCCGCAGCCCACCGAGACACTCCCCGATTGATACCTGCGAGAATCACAGTCGCGAGAAGGGAAAGGCCGACGAGCGCCGTCGGTGCTGGAACAGGGCCGAGTGCCGGTACACGCCAGTCGATGAGGACGGCGCGCCCCAGGTGAACAAGGCCGATCCATGCAGCGCCGACGAGACACACGACCCAGGCCAACGCCTGTATCCCTCCCAAGAGACGACTCGTCGAAGGAGCGCCCGTCGCCACCTGCATATTGTCGGAGACCTCACGGTGGGCGACAGCTGGGACATCGCGCGCCCCCTCCAGTGCCCGCTCCATCAGCCGAGCGCGCCATGGTGAGGGACGCCCAGAAGAGCGCTGCGCAACTTCGCGTCGCACGGCATTGACAAAAGCAGCCTCATCCGACGGGGAGCGCGTCGGCAGCGTCGGCGTCGTCGCCCCCTCAGATCGGGACTCCTCATCCAGGTGGAGCCGACGCAACGGATCAGCGCCCAGACGCGCAACCCAGCGAAGCGGGAGCCAGCCACCCGCTCGCCGCCCCGCGCGCACCGTGGAAGCCGCCACGGCCTCGGCGATGATCGGCGCACCGGCCAGGTCGGCGGCGGAGGAGGAAAGGTCCGATGCCATGCCATCCGTCTCAATGCCGCGGATGGTTCCGTCAATCCCCACTGCATCTCGAATCAGCACCGCGGCCTCACGCAGAGCCTGACGGGACCGAGACGCCTGGCGCGACACGCGTTCCGCTTCCTTGGACAGATGCTTGACGAGCGTCTGCACCCCTTCGCCAGTCGTTGACGAAACAGACACAACGGTCGCGTCTTTCATTCCCCGCTCGGACAGGAGACGACGCAGGTCTCGCTCGATCGAATCACGCTCGGCGGCGACGACGGTATCGATGTGCGTCAGTACGACGGTCACCGAGGCATGGGAGGAGTGCAGGCGGGCGAGCCACTCGTCGTGAAGCCTTGCATCCGCATATTTCTGGGGGTTGACGACAACCACGAGGGCGTCAACGCGCGAGGCGAGGCGCTCCGCAATCTCCGCATGGCTACTCTCAACCGAGTCAATATCCGGCATGTCAATAACAACCGTTTCTCCCGGCAGGCCGCGAGGGGCCTCGACCCACCGCGCGACTCCCAGCCACCCCAGGAGGTCACGGGGCGCGCGGCCGACGGGCAGAACAGCGCACGGCTCGTTTGTCGTCGGGCGTCGAACGCCGGCGGTCACGACCTCTCCCCCGCTCATAGCGTTCACCAGCGACGACTTACCGGCACCGGTCCCACCCAGCATGCCAATCACGCACCACGTCGGATCAATCTCGCTGCGCTCCGAAGTTATGTCGATCAACTGACGAATCTGGGACAGCGTCGCCTCATTGATGTCCGGGGATGCCAGGGTGCAGATCCGGTCAAGTTCCGAGGCAGCGGACGCGACCGTTCCCTTCGAACGCATCATGCCAGAGCCTCCCGCGCATCCGCTAGTGCCTGCTCCAGCGCACTCAGACACGCCCCCTCGTCGGAGCGATCCAGCAGTGCGCAAACGGGTGCCACAACATCCGTCAGAGAAGTGAGCGCAAGCCGCTCCAGCGCGTCGCGCGCCTGCGCGGCGAGAGAACGAACGGTGCGCTCACCGAAATAAGACTCCAGAACTGTCTGAGACAGCGCCGCCGACGCGCCAGCGACACCGACCTCGAGGCCGGTCAAGCCCCCCGTCATCGCAAACACGCTCACCATCAGAGACACCGTCACGACGTTGATTCCACCGGCGAGAAGCCGACCACTCACGTGCGAGGATTCAGCCTGGCTACGAATGATCTGCGTGACCTCGGCGGTCCATTCCTGTGCCGTGCGGCGCGCACGCTCAGATGCCTCATCCGCGTTCAAGAGAGGCTCCAGCGCGGGGCTAGGTCCGAGGACCGGCCGAGCAGTACGCAACGCATCTGCCCACGCCTGGTGATACTGGTCAGCCAAGCGAGCCGCCAAACCGCCCGTCAGGTCACGCTGCACCTGAATGTCCGGGGCTGCCTTACCGCGCAGCGCTCCCATGACGCGAGCGCTCACACCCGACACGAAACGGGAAATCGTGCGCGTCATATCCCACGAGCCGAGCACCTCGGCAATACGCACGCTCACTTCGCCGCGCAAGACGTCATCACTCGACGTGGACGCGACCTCTCGCGCACGCGAAGCGACGAGGTGCTCGACACCATCAGCAGCTTGCTCAAACGCACGATGACGCGCACGGGCTCCATCGAGGGCACGCACAGATTCCGCGAGGGACGAGGAGACCGCCCCAGCGAGCGAGCGGCGGATGATGGCAGCGCGCTCCGCAGCGTCTCGACCAATCGATTCCAAGAAAGAACCGATAGGAGCAACCGCATCGACCGGCAGTCGCCCATCCGTGAGCGGCTGCTCGTCAATCGTCATAATCGGCACATCGCCCAGACCGCGGCGCTGCGCGAGCCCCGCTAGGTCCGCACGAATCTCACCCGCTGCCCCGGCTGGCACTCGGTTGAGAACAATCGCGACACGCAAGCCACGGCTGGCGGCATCCTCCAGGTGCTTCCACGCGACTGCGTCAGCGTAGCGCGCTGCGCTCGTCACAAACACCCACAGGTCAGCACCGTCAAGAAGCTCCGCTGCAAGACGACGATTGCCCTCCTCCACCGAGTCAATATCGGGCGCGTCCAAGATACCCACGCCCGGCCATACCTTGTCATCGACGGTGATCGTGACTGCATCGAGGCTGTCTCCCCCGACGCCGACGTGTTTCGCCAGACGCGGCAGTACGCGATCCGACATGAACCATGCGCGCGATGACTGCGCGCACACGAGGACAGGACGACGGGTCGTCGGACGTACCGCGCCAGTACGACTCACGTTACGTCCCAGTAGCGAATTCACGAGCGTGGACTTACCCGACCCCGTCGAGCCTCCGACAACGATCAACAGCGGCGCGTCGGCGTCCTCAAGCCGAGGCAGAACGACGTCCTGCAGACGGCGCAGCGCACGCTGCGCATCACTACGGCTCCCCTGGGGCATCGCCTCCAGGGACTGCTCGAGGGCACCCGCCCACGAGCGGGCTGCCTCCACCGACGTGAGCGGCACTCAGTCCGTCACTTTCTCGACCGAGGGGACCGCATCCGCTGCGGGGATCATCCAGGTTGCGGGATCAGCTTCCACCTGCTCGCCGCTGCGGATGTCCTTCACTGTGTCCGCTTCACCCTCACCGCCGGGGAACCACACGAATGGAATGCCACGCTTATCAGCGAACTTGATCTGCTTGCCGAACTTCGCGGCGCTCGGTGCAACGTCCGTAGAAATACCGCGCGCACGCAGCACAGCCGCAATCGCCTCGGAACGCTCACGCTGGTCATCGGTGATAACCGCGACGACAACGGCCGTGGGCACCTTCCGAGAAGCCTTCACCATCGGCGCCGAAATCATTCGAGACACGAGCCGCGAGACGCCAATCGACAGGCCAACACCCGGATACGTGCGCTTACCGTCCTTTGCAAGCGAGTCGTAGCGGCCACCCGAGCAGATCGAACCCAGGTCCTCGTGCCCTTCGATTTCAGACTCGTAGACGCTACCCGTGTAATAGTCAAGGCCGCGTGCGATCTTCAGGTCTGCGACGACTGCGCCAGGCATCCGCTTATTCGCAGTGTCCAGCAGCTCGGTCAGCTCACGCAGCCCCTCTTCGAGCAGCTCGCCGCCCACGCCAAGGCCAGTGAGGCGATCCCGGATCTCAGCCGGGTCCGACGTGCGAATCTGCGCCATCTGAAGCAGAACGTTCGCCTGATCACCGTCGATAGCCGACTGAGCGAGCTCGACTGCCACGCCCTCCGGGCCGATCTTGTCGATCTTGTCGAGACCACGCAGGGCGGCCTCAACGTCGGTAACGCCCAGAGACTCACACACGCCCTGAACAACCTTGCGGTTGTTGACGAGCACGCGCACCGGCGGGATCGGCAGATTGTTCAGGGCCTGCGCCATCACCAGCGGCAGATCGACCTCAAAGTGGAAGGGCAGCTCTCCGTTGCCCACGACGTCAATATCCGCCTGCGTGAATTCACGGAAGCGACCGTCCTGAGGACGCTCGCCGCGCCAAACCTTCTGGATCTGATAGCGCTTGAACGGGAAGTCCAGTTCGTTCGCGTTCTCCACCACGTAGCGGGCGAAAGGAACGGTCAGATCGAAGTGCAGACCCATCCCCTTATCCTTGGGAGCACGTCCGCCGGACGCGGCGGCTTTCAACGCCTGCAGTCGATCCAGAACGTAAATCTCCTTAGAGGTCTCGCCCTTGGCTTCCAGCTGTTCCAGGGTCTCGACCGCCCGGGTTTCAATACCCGCAAACCCGTGCAGTTCAAACACGCGCCGCAGCTCGTCAAGAACATGCATCTCGATGATGCGCCCTTCGGGGAGCCATTCGGGGAAACCTGACAGGGACGTGCGAGCCATGAAGCTTTCTTTCTGTGAGGGAGGAGGCGTTAACCGATACGGCGTGCGCGAATCAGATATTGATTCGAGGTTATCTCATCCGCCAGCGTCGTGGCCGGACCGTGTCCGGGGACGAGAACCGTGCGCGGGTCAAGAGCGTTGGAAATCGTACGCAGCGAATGACGCATTTGTGTTTCATCACCACCGGGTAGATCCGTGCGTCCGACGCTGTCTTTGAAAAGAACGTCGGCGCTCAACGCCCACGGAACTGGCTCACCCGAGGAGTAGAAGGACTGGTTATTCACGCGAATATCCAGCGGGCTCTCGCCCAGAAAGACTGCTGAACCCTCGGTGTGACCGGGAGCCGGGACCATACGCAGCCACACGTCAGGTACCGCTTCGAAGGAGTCGGTGGGCGCTTCACGCAAGTGCACGGGCCTCACCCACTCACCGACGAAGTCCGGCAGCGGCATGGGAAGAAACGAGGCCGGGTCATCCATGCGGTACATGTCAGGGCCCGGCAGGTAGACCGGCACGCTCGAACCATCTGGTCCCCACGAGGACACAGCAGCGGCGTCCCAGACGTGGTCGGGATGACCGTGGGTGAGCAGGACCGCACCAACACTCACGCCCTCACGTTCAAGGACCTCACGGATCAGATGCTGGATACCGGCCGACGGATCGACGACAAGGGCTGTGCCCGCCCCGGAAGGGACGAGCACCAGCCCATTCGCCGCGTAGAAAGGCGACGGAATAACGTGAAGACGCATGTCACTCCATGGACGAGGAGATCTGCTCGAGCCACGACCGCTTGGTCTCAAGGGTTTCGCGAACGCTCTGTGCCGCCTTCTCGTCACCCCTGGCCTCGGCCTCGGACAGGGAACGCTCGAGCTGCGCGATCTGTTCCTCAAGCTGACCAACCATGCCTGCCGCACGAGCGCGGGTCTCCGGGTTCGTGCGACGCCATTCCTTCTCTTCCGCTTCACGGACGGCGGCCTCGACGGCGCGCAGGCGGCCCTCGATGCGGTGCAGGTCGGAAGAAGGCACGCGGCCTACCTCTTCCCAGCGGTCCTGAATCTGACGCAACTGGGCCTTGGCGCGTTCAATGTCGGTCACCGGCAGGATCGCCTCAGCATCCACGAGGATGGCTTCCTTGGCCGCGAGGTTCTCACGGTACTGCGCGTCCGTGGCCTCATCCTTGGCGCGACGGGCATCGAAGAAGACCTGCTGAGCGGCACGGAAGCGCGCCCACAGCGCATCGTCTTCCTTGCGGGACGCGCGCGGGGCAGCCTTCCAACGGTTCATGAGCTCGCGGTAGGCGCCGGAGGTACGCGACCAGTCCTCGGACGAGGACAGGGCCTCGGCCTCAGCGATCAGCGCTTCCTTCACGCGCTTGGCTTCGGACTGCGCCTGGTCAAGCTGCGAGAAGAACTGACGACGGTGACGGTCGAACTGGGTACGCGCGGAAGAGAAGCGCTTCCAGAGCTCGTCCTCCACAGCCTTCTCCAGGCGGGGGCCACGGCGCTGAAGGGTCTTCCACTCTTCCAGCAGGTCACGCAGCGTTTGCCCGGACTGCTTCCAGTGCGTCTTCGCAGGATCCTGCGCGACAATTGCCTCGGCGCGCTCAACGACCGAGGTGCGCTCGGCAAGAGCCTGGGCCTTGGCCGCCTTGCGCTCTTCGCGGGCGACCTCCTTGCGTTCCTCGGCTGCCTTCTCGACGGCAGCAACGCGCTCACGCAGCGCCGGGATGTCACCGATAACGTTGGGAGAGGCGACCTGCTCTCGCAGCGTCGCGAGCGTCTGGTCAATGTCGCGCGGGGTCAGGCTCGCCAACCGATCCTCGAAGAGCTTAATCGTCGCCTCAAGGTCGGCGTAACGGCGCTCATAGAGAGCGTAGGGAGAAGCGGGAATACCCTCGGGGAAACCGCCAATGACGCGTTCCTCGTCTCCATCCTTGACATAGACGGTCCCATCCTCGCCGATACGGGCGAAGGGATGCCCAGGCACCTCGGACGCTGTTATCGTCGTCGAGGAAGCGACCTCCTCCGGCGTTGAGGGAGCAGCTTCAGGAGCGTTTTCGTTATTCGGAATCGGCGTCGTGGTCACGATATTCCTTCTGAGACGAGGGCTTACGCCCGGCGCGGGTGTGTGCCGATGTGACACACACATCTAGTGTGTCACATCTAACGACAAGGGGAAAGCGAATCGCCGGAAAAGGGGACGGATGTAACACCCATTTTCCGCTCATCAACGCAGGCCACCCCCGCCTCGTCTATGTGTCAGCACCAATGCGCACTGCCTCGAAGACACCGTCAACCCGACGCAGGGCGGACAGAACCGCACTGAGATGGCCAAGATCAGCCAGCTCGAAGGAAAAGTTGCCCGACGCGACCTGATCCCCGTCGGTCTTCAGCGCAGCAGCGAGAATGTTGACGCGGTAGTCGGACAGGACACGCGTCAGATCGGACAACAGGCCGCCACGATCGAGCGCACGCACCTCAATCTGCACCCGGAAAGGAGCCCCAAGCCCCTTCTCGTTCCACGAAACATCAACGAAACGCTCAGGCTGCAGCTGTCCCAAACGCACCGCGTTCGCGCACGTGGAGCGGTGCACCGACACCCCTTGGCCGCGGGTAATGAATCCGACGATGTCATCCCCGGGAACAGGAGTACAGCACTTGGCGAGCTTGACCCAGATGTCGTTAGGACTCAGTCCGGCGACCGTAATCGCCGCATCGCCGCTAGGCTCCGAGCGAGGCTTCTGCGAGCCCGGCGTTACTCCCTCGGCAAGCGTCTCCTCCGTACCGTCTCCCCCACCCAGGTTGTCGACGAGGCGGGTCACGACGTTTTGCGCGGAAATATGTCCTTCCCCAACAGCCGCGTACAGTCCGGATACGTCCGGATAGCCGAACGACGTCGCTACCGACAGAATCGAGTCGTGATTCATCAGGCGCTGGAGGGGCAGGTTCTGCTTGCGCATCGTGCGCGCCAACGCTTCCTTACCAGCTTCGATGGCTTCCTCGCGGCGTTCCTTCGAGAACCACGCCTTAATCTTGGAGCGCGCACGCGGGGACGCAACAAAAGCGAGCCAATCGCGAGACGGGCCCGACTTATCGGACTTCGACGTGACGACCTCGACCGTCTCACCCGACTCAAGGCGCGTGTCAAGCGAAACGAGACGACCGTTCACCTTCGCACCCACGGTGCGGTGCCCAACCTCCGTGTGCACGGCATAGGCGAAATCAACGGGAGTTGCGCGCGCCGGCAGGACGATGACCTGTCCCTTCGGGGTAAACACGTACACCTCGTCGCCGGCGATCTCATAGCGCAGCGAATCCAGGAACTCCTCGGGGTCACCCGTCTCGCGTTCCATCTCGACCAGGGCACGCAACCAGTTCGCCTGCTCGTCCGAGCTCATCCGATCGGAATCGCCGCCCGTGGCATTGGGGTTCTGCTTGTACTTCCAGTGCGCCGCCACGCCATGTTCGGCACGCTCGTGCATATCGAAGGTGCGGATCTGAATCTCCACGGGCTTGCCACCGGGACCGATAACCGTCGTATGCAGCGACTGGTAGAGGTTAAACTTCGGCATCGCGATGTAGTCTTTAAAACGACCCGGGATGGGATTCCACCGCCCGTGCAACGACCCCAGGACTCCGTAGCAGTCTTTGATCGACTCCACAAGGACGCGGACCGCGACCAGGTCGAAGACCTCGTCGAATGCCTTCCCGCGCACGATCATCTTCTGGTAGATCGAATAGTGGCTCTTCGGGCGACCGCTGACCGTGCCCTTCGTGCCCGAGCGACGCAGATCCTCCTCGATCTGATCGATGATGTCACGCAGGTATTCCTCACGCTGCGGAGCGCGCTCAGCAACGAGATGGTCGATCTCCTCGTAGATCTCCGGGTACAGCGTCTTGAAGGACAGTTCCTCAAGCTCCCACTTCACCATATTCATGCCGAGGCGGTGGGCCAGCGGCGCATAGATTTCGAGGGTCTCCTGCGCTTTCTTCGCCGCCGACTTCGCTGGGACGAAGCGCCACGTCCGAGCATTGTGGAGACGGTCAGCCAGCTTAATGAGGAGGACGCGGATGTCCCGGCTCATGGCGACGAGCATCTTGCGCAGCGTCTCGGACTGTGCAGCCGCCCCGTAATGCACCTTGTCGAGCTTGGTGACGCCGTCGACGAGGTTGGCGATGGCCTCGCCGTACTCGGCAGCCAACTGCTCGAGGGTGTAATCCGTGTCCTCGACCGTGTCATGCAACAGTGCGGCAACGAGCGTCGGCGTCGTCATACCCATCTCAGCGAGGATGGTCGCAACGGCAACCGGGTGGGTGATATAAGGTTCGCCGGACTTGCGCGTTTGCCCGCGATGGTGCTCTTCAGCGGTACGGTAGGCACGCTCAACGACGCTAATATCCGCTTTCGGATGGTTAGCACGCAGCGCGCGCACGAGCGGCTCAATTTCAGGGATTGTGGCGCGCCCACGCGAGCCAAACCACACGAGGCCGGAGCGCACCCGGGAACCAGCCGCCGGAAGCGCGGAGCCTGTTGTCATGTCGTCGCTGCTCATGGCCCCATGATAGCGACGAACGAGCGGGTCCGGGGATCAGACGATCCCCGGACCCGCTCACTGTCACAAAGCGATACTCACAGATGGAGTGCGGTCTCCACCGTCACATCCGAGAGCACCGAGCGCCCGCCCAGCGCGTCAAGCTCGAGCAGAACGGCCACGGCCTCGACGGACGCACCGCACTGACGCAGCAGCCGCACCGCGGCATTCGCGGTGCCACCGGTGGCGAGCACGTCGTCAATGATGAGGACACGCTGCCCTTCATGAACGGACTCGGGATGCATCTCCATGCGAGCCGTGCCGTACTCGAGCTCATAATCGACGCCGATCACGTGGCCGGGCAGCTTGCCGGCCTTACGGATCGTGAGCATGCCGAGCCCGAGTTCGGCGGCCACGGGGGCACCGAGGATGAAACCGCGCGACTCGAGGCCCGCGACGGCGTCGATGCGGCCCGCGTAGCGCGCACCGATCAGCTCGACCAGTTCTTTGAACGCCGGGCCGTTGGCGAACAGCTCGGTGATATCACGGAACAGGACGCCGGGCTCCGGGAAATCCGGAATCTCCAGAAGGTTATGTTGCACCAGGGCGGCGACGCGGTCGCCAAGCTCGCCGATCATCGATGATTCTTCTTCCTGCGGGGCTGGTTCTCATTACCCAGACGCTGTCCGGGCTTGATCGGAGCCACCTTGACGGACTTCGGTGTGGAAGTCTCACCGGTGGCGGTGCGATGATCGCGCTCACGCTCGACCGCCGCGTTGTGCTCGCGGGTCTTGTTCGAGAGCTCCTGGAAGGTCACGAGGAGCGGCGACGCGATGAAGATCGACGAGTAGGTACCGGCGATCATGCCGACGAACAGGGCCAGCGAGATGTCTACCAGCGTACCCGGGCCCAGGGCCACGGAACCGATAATGAGGATCGCACCGACAGGGAGAAGCGCCACAACTGAGGTGTTGATCGAGCGAACCATCGTCTGGTTGACTGCAAGGTTCACGTACTCGCCGAAGGTGTAGTGCTTCTGGTCGTAGACATCCGAGGTCAGCTCGCGCACCTTGTCGAAGACGACGACGGTGTCATAGAGCGAGTAGCCCAGAATCGTCAGGAAGCCGATGACGGTCGCGGGCGAAACCTCTACCTGGAGGATCGCGAAGACACCCACGGTGACGGCGATATCGTGCAGCAGCGCCAGGAGCGCGGAGGCAGCCATGCGCCACGAGCGGAAGTAGACGGTCATCAGCAGGGCAACGAGGGCCATGAAGATCGCGAGCGACTGCGCGGCCTTGGTGGTGACCGACGAGCCCCAGGAGGGACCGATCGAGGAGGACTGAACCTCGGAGGCATCGACGCCGTAGGCACCGGCCAGGACCTCGCGCATCTGCGCGGTCTGCGCGGAGTCGAGGGACGTGGTCTGAATGCGCACGGAGTCAGAACCCACGCGCGTCACCTTCGGGCTGCCCTCGACGAGGCCACTCGAGCTGACCGCACGCAGTGCGAAGGACTCGCTCTGGTCGCTCACGTGAGCGACGTCGAACTGGGAGCCACCGGTGAACTCGATCGAACGGTTCAGGCCAAGGATCGCGACGAGCGCGAAACCAACGACAATTACGCCCGCGGCCAGACCAACGAAAATCTTGCGCTTGGGAATGACAGCGTAGGACTTGTCGCCCGAGTACAGGGCGTTGCCCCACTGAGCAAAACTCATCATGTCAGTTCTCCTCTTCCTCGGTCGCGACCGTCGCGTCATCTGTCGATTCACTCGACGAGGCCGCCTCTGCCTCTTCCTGCGCCTTCGCGGCAGCAAGGCGCGCCGCACGGCGGCGCTCGGCGATCGACAGCCCGTCCCCGGCCTCGTCTTCCTTGTTCTTGGAGGCGGAATCGCCACGAGCGACGACGCGCCCACGGCCCGCGTACACGAGGGAGCTCTTCGCACCCAGGTGTTCGGGGTCGAGGCCAGAGAACTTGTGACCTTCGCCGAAGAAGCGAGTACGGATCAGCAGCTCCATCATCGGGTGGGTGAACAGGAAGATCACAGCGATATCGATGATCGTCGTGACACCGAGCGTGAAAGCGAAGCCCTGAACGCCACCCACAGCAAGCAGGTAGAGGACCACGGCAGCGACCAGGTTGACAGCGTCGGAGACGAGGATGGTGCGCTTGGCGCGATCCCAACCCTCTTCGACAGCAGCCTGCAGCGGTCGGCCATCACGCACTTCATCGCGAACACGTTCGAAGTACACAATGAAGGAGTCAGTCGTCACGCCGATTGCCATAATCAAACCCGCGACACCCGCCAGCGACAGGCGATAGCCCATCGCCCACGACAGCAGCGTAATCACCAGGTAGGTGATAATCGAGGCCACCACCAGGGAGCCCGCCGAGATGATTGCCAGGCCGCGGTACTGCCAAATCAGGTAGAGGATGACGAGCAGGAAGCCGATGAGGGCTGCCCACAGGCCAACCGTCAGATGATCGGTACCGATTGTCGCCGAGATCTGCTGTTCGGACTCGACCTCGAAGTTCAGCGGCAGCGAACCGAAGCTCAGCTGATTCGCGAGGGTGGACGCCGACTGAGCGGTGAAGTTACCGGTGATCTCAGCCTGTCCGTTGGGGATGATCGCGTTCATCGAGGGGGCCGTGATGACTGTACCGTCGAGGACGACCGCGAAGGAGTTACGGTCGGGACGGCCCTGGTAGAACGAGGAACCCGAGGGGTCAGACTCGTGGAATCCGTAGAGGATGGTGGAGGTGTCCTTGAACTTCTCCGTGCCCGCGTCGTTGAACTGCAAGGAGACCGCCCACTGGCCGGTGGTCTGTCCGTTGCTGTTGCGCGCGAGACCGGCCGTCGCAGTCTTCAGGTCCGAACCCGGCACCGCCACGGGGCCGAGGATGTACTTGATCTGACCGGACTCGTCACAGGCAGCGTAGGGCTTGTCCGAGGCACCCTCGACGTGCTTCACGTCGGCCGCAGCCGAGCAGTCAAGCGTCAGGAAGTCGTACATGACCTGTTCGGTGATCCACGCCAGATCGGACGCGTTCTCGGGGGTCGCCGCAGCAGTAAAAGACAGGACACCGTCCTGGTTGGTGTCAGCAATGCCCATCGCGGTCGACGCATCAAGAGCGGTGGACTGCACGCCAGACTGGGCCGCTTCGGTCGCCGGGGCGCCAGACTGGGCACCCGACTGTTCGCCGGACTGGGCACCCGACTGTTCGCCAGACTGCGGCGTACCCGTCTGCGACGGCTGCTGGTTCTGGATGACGCCCTGGGCTGCGCCGATGCGCAGGACAGGACGGAAGTTCATCTGCGAGGACGAACGAATCAGGTCCAGCTGCTCCTGAGAGGGCGTGCCGGGGATCGACACCATGATGTTCGAGTTACCCATCGAGGTAATCTCGGACTCGGACACACCCGAGGCGTCGATACGGTTACGAATAATCGAGATCGCCTGGGTGATGTCCTCTTCGGTAATCTCGCGCTGTCCGTCACCCGTCACGGTCGGGGTCAGGATGAGCTGAGTACCGCCCTTCAGATCGAGGGCGAGATCAGGATACGGAGACACGCCCTCGCTCAAGTGCCCGATCGCAAGTGCCGCACACGCCGCCACGATGGAGACGGTGAGGGTCACGAGCGCGCGCACGGGGCGTCGCTTATGTGATGCCACGGTTCTACTTTCCGTTCAGCCTTGACTTACTTCTGCTGCTCGTCGGGCTCGTTGTTGAAGAAATCATCGTTGGTCGGCTCGTCGAGGCCAAGGACCGTCTCGTCCTCGTCCGTCGTCTCGTCCGCGCCAGCGGTCTCGAGCGTGTCCTTCTGCTCTGTGTCGGCGAGGGGCGGCTGACCGCCAATTTCGGCGATCATTTCACGCTCCCAGTACATCTCGTGCCCGTCGGTGGTCTCCAGGACGATGATGTCGCCGTCGAGGTCAACAAAACGACCCCAGAAGCCGACGCGGGTACGAACCCATTCTCCGGGCTTCACGGCGGCAAGCTGGTCGCGCTTTTCCTGCTCCATCTTCGCCATCTGCTTCTTGCGCGAGGACGAGGTCCACCACATAAAAGCGACCATGACGACGATCAGGATCACGAGGGTGTAGTTGTTCATAAAGGCTGATTCACTTTCGATGACGGTCAGGCGCTTGAAGCGCACCTTGCCAGTCTAATGCCCGAGGAGGGTTTTAGCCTAAGTGATCAAGGAGTGGCGCGGCGCGTGTATCACCCGAGCCTCTTTGACACCGCCATGTGCGGCTGTGGCCAGCCACGATGGGCACGAGGCCCACTCCCCTAGTCGAAGAGCGCCCCGTCCGGCGCGGGCGGGTTGAGCCCGAGGTGCGCCCACGCCTTGGGGGTTGCCATCCGTCCTCGGTTGGTACGGACGAGGAATCCTTCGCGCACGAGGTAGGGTTCTGCGACCGTTTCGACCGTTTCTGCTTCCTCGCCGATCGTCACGGACAGGGTCGTGAGGCCAACTGGGCCTCCCGCAAAACGACGGCAGATCGCGTCGAGGACGGCTCGGTCGAGGCGATCAAGGCCCGAAGGGTCGACCTCGAAAAGCTCAAGAGCGCCACGCGCGGCCTCAAGAGTCAGCTGCCCGTCACCGTGCACCTGGGCGTAGTCAACGACGCGACGCAGGAGACGGTTCGCGATACGGGGCGTACCGCGCGAACGCGACGCGATCTCGTGCGCAGCCTGCGCGTCGATGGGCGATCCGAGCAACGAGGCGGAACGGGTCACGACGGACTGAAGCTCGTCGGTCTCGTAGAACTCAAGGTGGGCCGTAAAGCCAAAGCGGTCACGCAGCGGGGCTGGCAGCAGACCAGATCTCGTTGTCGCACCGACGACCGTGAAGGGCGGGAGCGTCAGCGGAATCGACGTCGCGCCGGGGCCCTTACCAACGACGACATCGACGCGGAAATCTTCCATCGCGAGGTAGAGCATTTCCTCGGCTGTGCGCGCGAGGCGGTGGATCTCATCGATGAACAGAATGTCGCCCTCTTGGAGGCCGGACAGGATCGCCGCCAAGTCGCCCGCATGCTGGATCGCCGGGCCGGAGGTCAGTCGCAGGGACGTTCCCATCTCGG
>JAHYYD010000259.1:1437-2717 GCA_019425105.1 Actinomycetota bacterium | reverse complement strand
GAGGAACGGGCGCCCTCGCAGGCCACGCCCCCTCTCCGATAGGATCGACCCGTGCGCTACATTTCGACACGACGCGGCCCCAACACGCCCACCCGCTCCTTCAGCGACATCCTGCTGGAAGGCCTCGCCCCCGACGGCGGCCTCTACCTGCCCGAGGAATACCCGACGCTGTCTCGCTCCGACCTGGACGAGCTGCGCATCGTCCTGCGCGAGGACGGCTACGCCGCCATGGCCGCCGGCATCATCTCCCTCTTCGTCGACGATATTCCCGCCGGCGACCTGAGCGCGATCACGGCCCGCGCCTACCGCACCCCCGCTTTCTCCGACCCCCAGATCGTCCCCGTCGACGCCCTGGAGGGTACCGACCTGCACATCGCCCACCTGTCGAACGGCCCCACGGCCGCCTTCAAGGACATGGCGATGCAGCTCCTCGGCGAGCTCTTCGAATACGAGCTCACCCGCCGCGGCGACTGGCTCACCATCGTCGGCGCCACCTCCGGCGACACCGGCTCCTCCGCCGAGTACGCGCTGCGCGGCCGCCCCGGAGTTTCCGTCGTCATGCTCACCCCCGCCGGGCGCATGACCGCCTTCCAGCGCGCCCAAATGTTCTCCCTCCTCGACTCCAACATCGTCAACGTCGCCGTCGACGGCGTCTTCGACGACTGCCAGGACCTCGTCAAGGCCATCAACATGGACGCCGACTTCAAGGCCACCTGGCATGTGGGCGCCGTCAACTCCATCAACTGGGCGCGCCTGCTCGCCCAGGTCTGCTACTACGTCGCCACCTGGCTGCGCGTCACCGCCGAAGGGGCCGACGCCTCGTCGAAGGTCAGCGTCGTCGTGCCGTCGGGCAACTTCGGCAACGTGTGCGCCGCCCACATCGCCCGCCAGATGGGCGTGCCGCTGGGCACCCTCGTCGTCGCCACGAACGAGAACGACGTCCTCGACGAGTTCTTCCGCACCGGCGTCTACCGCCCCCGCTCCTCCGCCGACACGCTGGCCACCTCCAGCCCGTCCATGGACATCTCCAAGGCCTCGAACTTCGAGCGCTTCATCTTCGACCTGCTCGGCCGCGACGGGGACGCCACCCGCGCCCTCTTCGATGAGGCCCTGGCCCGGGACGGCTACTTCGACCTGTCCGGCACGCCCGAGTTCGCCGCCCTGCGCGACACCTACGGCTTCACCTCCGGCACCTCCACGCACGCCGACCGCCTCGCCGAGATCGCGCGCACGGAAAAGGAAAGCGGCTACCTCCTCGACCCGCACACGGCCGACGGCGT
>JAHYYD010000259.1:0-1337 GCA_019425105.1 Actinomycetota bacterium | reverse complement strand
CAGGGATCCCCGCACGTCGGCCACCTGCGCGCCGCCGTCTCCTTCGACACCCTGATCCGCTGGCTGCGCCGCAGTGGCTACGAGGTCACCTACGTGCGCAACGTCACCGACATCGACGACAAGATCCTCAACAAGTCGGCCGAGGCCGGCTGGGACTGGTGGGCCTGGGCGTATCGCTTTGAACGCGAATTCACCGAGGCGTACGAGACCCTTGGCGTTGAGGCCCCCACATACGAGCCGCGCGCCACCGGCCACATCCCCGACCAAATCGACCTCGTCCAGCGACTCATCGACGCGGGTCACGCCTATTCGGATGGGCGCGGCAACGTCTACTTCGACGTCCACTCCCAGCCCGACTACGGCTCACTCACCCGCCAGCGCCTGGCCGACATGCGCACCACCGAGGACGACGCCCAAATCGACGAGGCCGTCGAGGCGGGCAAGCGCGACCCCCGCGACTTCGCCCTCTGGAAGGCCAGTAAGCCGTCTGAGCCGGCCACTGCCTCGTGGGACAGCCCCTGGGGACGCGGCCGACCCGGCTGGCACCTCGAGTGCTCCGCCATGTCGCGGCGCTACCTCGGCGACGAATTCGACATCCACGGCGGCGGCATCGACCTGCGATTCCCGCACCACGAGAACGAGCAGGCCCAGTCCCACGGCGCCGGCTGGCCGTTCGCGCGCCTGTGGGTCCACAACGCGTGGGTGACCACCAAGGGCGAGAAGATGTCCAAGTCGCTGGGCAACGTCCTGTCGATCGGCGCACTGACCGAGGAGTATCCGGCCGTCGCCGTACGCTGGGCCCTGTCGACCGTCCACCACCGCTCCGCCATCGAATGGGGCCCCGAGACGCTGCCCGCCGCACACGCCGCCTGGGAGAAGTTCTCCACCTTCGTGGCCCGCGCGATCGAGGCCGCCGGTGAGGCTCCGGCCTCCGAGATCGCCCTGGCACCGGCCGACCTGCCCGAGGCCTTCGTCGCCGCCATGGACGACGACCTCAACGTCGCCGGCGCGCTCGCGGTCCTGCACGAGCACCTCAAGGCGGGCAACGCCGCGCTTGCTGCTGGTGATGTTTCCGGCGTGTACCGCGAGCAGGTCCTGGTCCGCTCCATGCTGGACGTGCTGGGGCTGGACCCTGCTTCTGAGCAGTGGCGCGGACAGGCTGGCATCGGCGCGGGCGCTTCTGGCGCGGCTGCGGCCGAGCATTCGGCGCTGGACGCGCTGGTCCAGGCTGTGCTCTCTGAGCGGGCCGCTGCCCGCGCCGCCAAGGACTGGGGACGCGCAGACGAGCTGCGCGACCGCCTGGCCGCCGCCGGCGTCACCGTCGCGGACGGCCGCGA
>JAHYYD010000258.1 GCA_019425105.1 Actinomycetota bacterium | reverse complement strand
AATCCTAGTAGAATGGCCTCGACAGGGAGGTCTCGATGAGTATGACAACAGCAGCCGTGCTGGGAACGGGCGCGTGGGGAACGACGTTCGCGCAGGTGCTCGCTGACGCGGGCGTAAGCGTGACGATGTGGGGGCGTAACGCCGACACCATCGCGTTCATCAACGGGGGAGAGAACCCGACGTACCTGCCGGGTATCGCGCTGTCGGATCGCATCAGTGCGACCGCCGACATCAGCGAGGCCGTGGCCGGTCGCGAGTTCGTCGTCGTGGCCGTGCCCGTCAAGGCCGTGCGCGCCACCTTGAGCGCCGCCCGCGAGGCTTTTGCGCCCGGCGTCGCCCTACTGTCCCTGGCCAAGGGCCTCGAGCTCGGCTCCCTCAAGCGTGTCGACGAGATCATCGCCGAGGCCTCGGGTGTACCGGCCAATCGCATCGCGGTCCTGTCCGGCCCGAACCTGTCGCGCGAGATTGCGGAGCGTCAGCCCACGGCCACGGTTGTCGCCGCATCTGACGTGGAGCTCGCCAAGGAGATCGCGAAGGCCTGCCACAACCCCTACTTCCGCCCCTACGTGTCCACAGACGTCGTGGGCACCGAGATGGCGGGCGCCACCAAGAACGTCATCGCTGTCGCTATCGGCGCGGCCGAGGGCATGGGCCTGGGCATCAACACGCGCTCGACCCTCATCACCCGCGGCCTGGCGGAGATGACGCGCCTGGGTACCGCACTCGGCGCGGACCCCGCGACCTTCGCGGGACTGTCCGGCATCGGCGACCTCGTCGCCACGTGTTCCTCGCGACTGTCGCGAAACTTCTCCCTCGGCCACCGCCTCGGCTCCGGAATGGGCTTGGCTGAGGCCCTGGCGCTGTCCCCGGGCGTCGTCGAGGGCGTCGCCTCGGCCGCCCCGATCCTGCAGGTCGCCGCATCCGTGGGAGTCGACATGCCGATCACGGGTGCCGTCGTCGAGGTCGTCGAAGGGCGCGCGAGTATCGAGGACATGGGCCGCATGCTGCTGGCCCGCCCGCAAAAGATGGACGGCTGGAAAATCGAGCTCGTCTGAACCGTGTGCACGCGGGCGGGACACGCCTCCCGCGCGGTAGTCTTGGACCCATGACTGCAATTTCTCGTCCTCGTGTCCTCATCGTTTTTGGTGGACGCTCCTCTGAGCACGAAATCTCCTGCTCGACCGCCGCAGGTATCCTCACCGCCATCGACCGCACCAAGTGGGACGTCATCCCGCTGGGCATCACGCGCGACGGCCAGTGGGTGCGCGTCGCCGATGACCCGTCGGCGCTGGAATTCAAGGACGGGAAGGGTCAGTCCGTGACCGCGGGATCCACCCGTGTTGCCCTGACCCCGGGCGAGGGCAACCTCGTCGAACTCACCTATGACGGCAACCCGGACGCGCCGGATTCGCGCGTCGTCGGCGTGGAGGACCTGGGCCACGTGGACATCGTCTTCCCGCTCCTGCACGGCCCCTACGGCGAGGACGGCACCATTCAGGGCCTCTTCGAGATGGCGGGCGTGCGCTACGTGGGCTGCGGCGTCACCTCCTCGGCGGTGTCGATGGACAAACACCTGACCAAGACCGTTCTCGCGACCGCCGGTATTGACGTGGGCCATTGGGAGCTGGTCACGGCTCGTCAGTGGGAGGCTGACGCCTCCGCGTGCATGGACCGCATCGAGCGCCTCGGATTCCCCGTCTTCGTCAAGCCCTGCCGCGCCGGCTCTTCCGTCGGCATCTCGCGCGTCACTTGCCGCGAGGACCTGCCCGTGGCCATCAAGGAGGCCGCAAACCACGACCCGCGCATCATCGTCGAGGCCTCCATCTCCGGCCGCGAGGTTGAGTGCGGTGTCCTCGGATCGCGCTCCGACTGGCGTAGCGGCACCGCGCCCCTGGGCGAAATTGTCATCCCCGAGGGCGAGTTCTACGACTACGAGCACAAGTACGTCGACGATGTCGTGGGCCTGTCCTGCCCGGCCGACGTGTCGCCTGAGTACGCCGATCGCATCCGTGAGACCGCGTGGCGTGCCTTCGACGCGCTCGAATGCGAGGGCCTGGCCCGCGTCGACTTCTTCCTCGACGAGGCCACCGACACCGTCATCATCAACGAAGTGAACACGATGCCAGGTTTCACCCCCATCTCGATGTACCCGCAGATGTGGGCGGCCGCCGGCGTCTCCTACTCGGATCTGCTGACAGAACTGCTGACCGAGGCCGCGCAGCGTCCGCTCGGCCTGCGGTGAGTTCCCAGCCACTGCCTCGTTAATTCCTTAACCCCACGATAGAAAGATAACTATGACGGATCACCCCAAAGTCACCCTGGTGACCTGCTCGTCCATGCCCCACCTGTTCCCCGGCGAAGAGGGCCTGCTCGATGAGCTGGCGTCGCGCGGTTGCGACCCGCAGATCAAGGTGTGGAACGATCCCGACGTCGACTGGTCTGAGGCCGGCATGGTTGTCGTGCGCTCCGTGTCCGACTACGCATCCGACCGCCAGGCCTTCCTTGACTGGACCCGTCAGCTGACCCGCGTGCAAAACTCCAAGGACGTGCTCAACTGGAACACGGATAAGCACTACCTGAGGGAACTGGCAGCTCTCGGTATGCCGACGATTCCCACGAATTGGCTCGAGCCTGAGCAGAAGCTCTCCAAGCACCAGATTCACACGCGTTTCCCGGCTTTTGGCGAGTTCGTCGTCAAGCCCGCGGTCTCCTCCGGCGTGCGCGACATCGGCCGCTACACGACCGTGGATACGCGCCAGCGTC
>JAHYYD010000257.1 GCA_019425105.1 Actinomycetota bacterium | reverse complement strand
ACCACGTACGTGGACTCGTCCTCCATGATGGAGGGCACCTCGTGGATCTCGGCGCGCAGGTGATGACGACGCAGCTCCGCCGAGGCCTCGTCCACCTCGATCGGAGCGCGACGGCCCTTGAGGGCCACGAGCGATCCGCCGGGCGCAATGAGCTTGGACGTCATGCGCACGAGCTTGCTCATGTTCGCCACGGCGCGGGCGGTCACCACGTCGGCCTTGCCCTTGCCGCGCAGCTCCTCGGCGCGCGCCTGGTGAATGGTGACGTTGTCGAGGCCCAGGTCCTCCACGACGTCCATGAGCCACTCGACCCGGCGCGCCATGGGCTCGGCCAGGTGCACGTCGAGCTCGGGGCGGCAGGCGGCGATCACGATGCCGGGCAGGCCCGAGCCGGAGCCGACGTCGAGGACCTGGCGGCCGTCCTTACGCGGCATGAAGTCCAGCACGGCCGCGGAGTTGACGATGTGGCGCGACCAGATGCGCTCCATGTCGCGCGGGCCGAGGAGGCCGCGGATCTCGCCCTCCTCCTCGAGCATGCGCGCGTACTCGGCGACCTCGGCGAAGGCCGGTCCGAAGAACTCGCGGACGGCGGGCGTGGGCTCTTCTGGGACGAAGGGGTCGCCAACCTGGCGACCCCTTCCCGTCCCGTTCGGGTTCTCACTCACCGTCAGATTCCTCGGGGAGGATGACGACGCGGCGGTGGGGCTCGGCGCCCTCGGACTCGGAGGTCAGGCCCTCGTCGGCGACCACGTCGTGGCACACCTTGCGCTCAAACGGGTTCATGGCGTCGAGCTTGACGGCCTCGCCGGTGGCGCGCACGCGGGCGATGGCCTCGCGGGTGATGTCCTGCAGCTCTTCCTTGCGCTCGGCGCGGAAGCCGGCGATGTCGAGCATGAGGCGCGAGCGCTCGCCGGTCTCGGTCTGTACGGCGAGGCGGGTGAGCTCCTGGAGGGCGTCCAGGACCTCGCCGTCCTCGCCCACGAGGCGATCAAGGGCTTCGGGGTCGTCGGCGACGATTTCGACCGAGGCGCGGCCGTTTTCGACGTCGATTTCGATGTCGCCGTCGAGGTCGGCGATGTCGAGCAGTTCTTCGAGGTAGTCGGCGGCGATTTCGCCTTCTTCTTCGAGGCGGGTCAGCTTGTCTGCGTTGTCGTCACTCATGACGTGTCCTCCGTAGTGGGGAATGGGGTCTTGCTGGTGTCCAGGTTACCGGCTGGGGGCCTGGAACCGTGAATCTATGGTGGTCAGCGCTTGTTGCCGCGGCGGCGGGCCTTGCGGCGCTCGATGCGACGGCGCTCGATCTCCTCGGCGCTGAGCGAGCCGTGGCCGGAGGTCGACTCGCTGGCCTTGGACGCGTCCTTCGACGAGGCCTTGGCGGACTCGCGCTCGAGGGTGCGGCGGTCGCGGACCTGCTTCTGGAGTTCGGCGCGCTGGGCGGAGGCTTCCTGCTTGGCGATGCGCTTTTCGACGGCGAGGGCCAGGCCGTGCATCCACTGCTCGTCGGGCAGGGTGGTCCACTTCTGGGTGGCCAGGTTGCGGTAGACGGTGACGATTTCGCCGGTGGACATGGAGGCGGGGAAGTCGGAGGCGACGCGCTGCTTCTTGGCCTTGGAGCGGACCTCGGCGAGGGTGCGCTCGTTGAGTTCGTCGACGCGCGGGTCGGTGGCGCTGTTGCCGAGGGCGGCGCGCTCACGGTCGTAGTTCTGGAAGTAGGGCTTGGCCCATTCCTGGTAGGCGGCCTCGCGCGAGGCGAGGAGGTCGACGTAGGCGGGGGAGCCGGGGGTGGGCATGACCTTGATGGTCCAGAAGGACTGGGCGAGGGCCCAGAAGGAGGCGGTCACGGTGTAGATGACGACGCCCATCTGGAAGAACGCGCCGGAGAAGATGAACATCAGCGGCATCACGTACATCATGGAGCGCTGCGACTGAGCCATCGGGTTGTCGCCCATGTCGGGCATGTTGCGCGAGAAGGACAGGCGCATGGAGGCGAACTGCAGGACGACCATGAGGACGATGGCGGCGACGAAGACCGCCACGATCGCGGGCTGGCCCCAGGAGTCGCGCAGCGTGTGTGAGAGCTGGACGCCGAAGACGGTCGAGTTGACGATCTCGGTGGACACGGATTCGGTGAGCGGGCCGAGGTGGTCGGTCGAGTCGCCGCGGTAGGTGTAGGTGCCGGCGGAGATGGAGGAGACAGCGATGATGGCGCGGTACATGCCGAAGAGGACGGGCATCTGCACGAGCATCGGCAGGCAGGAGGCGAAGGGCGAGACCTTGTGCTTGCGCTGGAGGGCCTGCGTCTCTTCCATCATCTTCTGACGGCTGACCTGGTCCTTCTTGCCCTTGTACTTCTCCTGGATCTTGCGCATTTCGGGCTGGATCGCCTGCATGGCGCGCGAGGAGCGGATCTGCTTGAGGAACAGCGGGATGATGGCGATGCGCACCAGGATGGTGAGCAGCACGATGGACAGGACCCAAGCCATGCCGGAGCCGGAGGACATTCCGAGCAGCACGAGGAGGTCGTGGATCCAAACCCACACGTAGGAGATCGCCCACGCGAAGGGGTGGAGGATTGCGTCGAACATAGTTTTCGCTTTCGCCGTGGCGCGGGTGCGCCGCTGTGTCGTTGTTCCTAATATTCCCGAGGCCGTGGCCGGTTACTCGGTCAAGTCGTGTTCCGGGTCCAGTCCCATGGGGGCGGGGCGTTCCCAGTTGTCGTGCCCAGCCCAATCCTCGGGTGGGATCCAGGGGTCGGGCTTCCAGCGTCCACGCTCTGG
>JAHYYD010000256.1 GCA_019425105.1 Actinomycetota bacterium | reverse complement strand
ATGGGGATCCGGATCACGAGGCCGAGGAGGCCGCGTGGGTGCCGCTGCGCGACGTGTCGCGCCAGCTCGCCTACCCCAACGAGCGCCGCATCGTGCGCATCGCCCTGGACCTGCTGTATCGGGATGGCCGTGACTAGGCGCGCGCTGCGGGTGGCCGCCCTGTGCGCGGTGATGGCTCTTCCTTTCGGCCTCGGACTGCACGAGGCCGGGGCCGCTCCCCTGCCCACGGTGACCTCTTCTCAGTCCGACGCATCGCGCCCCGCGGTGATGGGCGCTGCGGCTGAGGCATCCGGTCTCGTCATCTCGATTAACTCGCTCTCCCCTCGCGTCGTGACGAGTGAGAACGAAGTGGTCGTGTCCGGCACGGTTCACAACGATTCGCCGACGACTCTCGCGAATATCTCCCTCGAGGTGTTCGTCGCCAACGAGACGCCGATCTCGGTGGCCGCGCTCACGACGGCGCTCACCGAGGACGAACCCGACGCCACGCACGCTGCATCCTCCTCGCTCACCGACGTCGTCCGCGGTGCCACGGTCTCCTTCGAGATCCGCATCCCCACCTCTTCGCTCCCCCTGACCGACGCAACCGAGTGGGGACCACGCGTCATCACAGTGGCCGCCAACTCCGGCGAGTACTCCGGCAAGGACCGCTCAATCCTCGTGTGGGACTCGGGTGCCCAGGTCTCTGCTTCGCGCGTCAACGCCGTGGTCCCCTGGACCTCGACGAGCGCCACCCAGGACCAGGCCGAACGCTCCGCAGTCCTGAATCTGGCCGCCTCCCCGGGCGTCACCCTGGCCGTTGACCCGCTGCTCATCCCGCTCGGACCGCAGCCCACCGCCTCGCCGAGCCCCTCGCCCGATTCCGACGCCTCCGAGACCCAATCGGGTCAATCCGGTCATCCCAGCACCCAATCGGGGCAATCGGGCGCAGCCACGGCCTCACCCAGCCCGTCCCCCTCCCCCACCCCGACGCCCGCGCCCACGGCGACCGACCCGGCGCAGCGCTCGCGCGACCTCCAGTCGGAGGCCTTCGTGTCCGCCCTCATGGGGGCAGCAAACGAGCTCATCGCGCTCCCGGAGGGCGACGCCGACCTCGGCGCCCTCGCCCTGTCGGGCAACACGGGCTTCTGGGACCGAGCCTCCCACTCGATCGCGGCCTTCCCCTCATCCCTGCGCGAGGCCGGCTGGGTCGCCCCCACGCCCTCACCCACGGCCTCACCCGCGTCGCCCACGGCCTCACCCGCGTCGCCCACGGCCTCACCCGCGTCGCCCACGCCCTCACCCACGACCTCACCCACGGCCTCACCCGCGTCGCCCACCCCCTCACCCTCCGCGAGCGCCACGGAAACCCCCAGCGCCTCAGCGTCATCATCCCCATCCGGGCAGAGCGGCACGACGACGATCGCACCAGACGCGGGCCCCACGATCCTGCGCAACGTCGCATGGCCCGCCGACACGACTTTTGGCACGTCATTCCTGTCGAACTACGCCTCCGCCGACCAGATCACGATCGCACCGGCCTCGGCACTCACCCCCGCCGAAGAGGTCACCTTCACCTCCTACGCGCGCGTGAACGTCAACCCCGCCACCGGAGAGACCTCGACGGACGGAACGGGCGCGCGCACCCTCGCCCAGCAGAGCGACATCTCCGCAATCCTGTCGTGGAACGCATCCGGCGGCGATGAGCTCGACGCCGAACAGGCCCTCACCGCGATCACGGCGATCATCGTGCGCGAACGCCCCTCCTCGTCGCGCACCCTCTTTGCGGCGGCCGCGCGCGGCACGACCGTCAACGAGTCCCTCACCAAGCGTGTCAACGCCCTCTTCTCCCCGCGCTGGGTCTCCGCCCAGTCGTTCAGTGACATCGCCGCCAGCGAGCCCACCGACGTTGAACGTCAGACCGTCGGCGCGGGCACGCTCGACGCGGACACGTCCACCGCGATCGAGGCCATGGCCTCGTCCCTGACCAGCCTCGTGCCTCTCGCGAAGGCCACGGACGATCCCGACGCCGTCTACGAATCGGTGACGCCCCAGATCCTGCCCTCCCTGGCCGCGCAGCTCACCCCCTCCGAACAGCTCGACTCGGCGACCGCGATGACGTCGCAGATCACGGGCATGCTCTCCGCGGTGACCGTCGAACCATCCTCGGCCGTCAACCTCATCAACAAGTCCGCGAACTTTCCCGTCCTCGTGCGCAACAACCTGCCGTGGCCGCTCCACGTCGACGTGACCCTCGTGCCCGACGACCCGCGTCTGCGCGCCACCCCGGCGCAGTACCAAACGCTGGCCGCGCAGGGGGCGACGACGGTTGAGGTGCCCGTGGGTGCGATCGGCAGCGGCGACATCGAGGTCACCTACAAGGTCACGACGCCGGACGGCCACATCCTGGACGACTCCCAGACCGTGACCGTGCGCATGCGCGCCGGGTGGGAGGACGCGATCACCGCCGTCATCGCCTCCCTCTTCGGAGCGCTCTTCCTCGTCGGCATCACGCGGTCGCTCCGCAAACGGGCCGCCCGCAAGGCGCAGAGCGCGCCCAATGAGGCCAGATCCCACGAGCCGCAGTCCACGCCCGAGGCCAGCTACGACACGCTCTCCGACGAGGCCTCGGCGCCCACAGACGACAACACCGAATCCGAGACAGCAACGACGACAACGACAAAGGAGACCCCATGAGCTCGAATACGCCTCGCCGATCGATCCTGAGGGCATCGGCGCTCATGGCATCGGGCACCATGGTGTCGCGCATCCTCGGATTCATCCGTAACGCGATGCTGATCG
>JAHYYD010000255.1 GCA_019425105.1 Actinomycetota bacterium | reverse complement strand
GGCCTGGACAACAGCCGCATAAACAAACCGTCAACAACTTGCGCACAGGCCCACCTAGTTATACTTAAGTATGGAACGCATAGAGAAATGCTCCCTCCTCGTGAGGGTTGGGGCCACTCTGAGCAGCCTCGTTCTTCTCGGCGTGTCAGGACTGGCCTACCTTTTGGTCGCCGACGTTTATGACACGTACCCGCAACTCGCCTATCGCGCTGTCTTTACTGTCCTCGGCGTGCTTATCCCACTCCCGCTCGCTTTCTTCTTCGGGTTTGTCGCACTTCGCATCCGCACTCTGTCGCTACAGCAGCTGATGACGAGCGCAGCGAGATGCATGTGGAGCTTCTTCGGTCTCTTCCTGCTGACCTGGTTGCTTGAGGGACTCCTCATAGGAGAGGCACCCGGCCCCTTTATGTACGTGTGCGTCGGCACGCTCATCCTGTCGGCAACAATCGCGCGCCTCCTCATGCTCGGCGCACGCGCCGCGAATCCCGCATAGGACCAGGCCGGGCTACACACAAACGACAAGCCCCGACCGATAGGAGGCCGCCGCGGGGCCTGCGGGGCCTGGCCGCGGTGCCGGTGGGCGGCGGCGGGGCCTGCGGGGTCAGGCCGCGGTGCCGGTGGGCGGCGGCGGGGCCTGGCCGGGCTTCGAGATCGACCACTCCGAGCCGCCAGGCTCGCGTGTGGCGATCTCGCGGGCGGGCCGCCGCCCACCGGCACATACAGCGGCCCGGCCCAACAAAACAGGCCACGCGGCGGCCGGAAATCTGTCGGGGCAACAAGCAACGCCAGACAATGAATCCGCCAAAGTGCAGACCCATTCAGCCAAAACCATCGTTTTTGGGTGCCTTTCACCCAATGGGTCTGCACTTTGGCCGCAACAACGCTCCAGACCGCGACCTCATCGCCACCAATCGGGGGATTTGCACTACACGAGCGTCCGACACGCCGACGACACGCCGCCAGCAGGCTTCGTGTAGTGCAAAACCCCCACGGCCAACTGATCAAAGATCATTGCAACGCCCACAACACCTGAATCCAGCTCAAGCGAGTCCAGGGGCCCCACCAGCGACCACCTGCGCGAAGCTACTCTCCACACGCGGATAGGTTGCGACGATGCGGATAGGTTATTGACATGCGGATAGGTTAATAAGCTATCCGCATGCTCATAACCTATCCATATCGCAATAACCTATCCGCGTACGCAGCCGGTTTGGTCGATAGGCAGATCCGAGAGGGACAGGTTGGCCCGCTCACGGTACCGACGGATGGCAGCGGGGCCAGTACGAAACATAAGTCGCATGCAATTCAAAAACACAAGTGACATAACACTGCAAACTGACACAAATCGGCATGATAACGGAGGGGAATTGCATGCGAAATTGATGAGCAGCGACAGGGCGGGCTTCGAGACGCGGTGCCTGCGGGGCCAGGCCGCGGCGGCGGGGCCTGGCCGCGGTGCCGGTGGGCGGTGGCGGGGCCAGGCTGCGGCACCCGTGGGCGGCGGCAGGGCCTGGCCGGACAACGAGTCGACGCGCCGAGCGAAGCTCGCGGCGCGGACGGTGAGCGGGCGGGCCGCCGCCCACCGGTGCATCAAGCAGCCCGGCCCAGCAAGGCAGCCCTCCGGCGCCCGGAATAGCAGCGGGGCCGCGACAACACGAAGCCGCCCGGCCCCACAGGGGCCGGGCGGCTCACGCATCAGGCCGCTAGGCGGCCATCAGCGAAGGGTTCAGCGCATCTGGGTGCCGTCGGAGCCCAGGCGCTGGCAGGCCTCGACGACGCGGGCGGCCATGCCGGCCTCGGCCGACTTGCCCCACGTGCGCGGGTCGTACTGCTTCTTCACGCCGACCTCGCCGTCGATCTTGAGGACGCCGTCGTAGTTGCGCATCATGTGGTCCACGACGGGGCGGGTGAACGCGTACTGCGTGTCGGTGTCGACGTTCATCTTGATGACGCCGTTGGCGACAGCGGTGGCGATTTCCTCGGCGGTGGAGCCGGAGCCGCCGTGCATGACCAGGTCGAAGGGACGGTGGTCGAGGCCGAAGTGCTCAGCGACCTCCTTCTGGATGGTGCCGAGCAGCTCGGGACGCAGCTTCACGTGGCCGGGCTTGTAGGCGCCGTGCACGTTGCCGAAGGTCAGAGCGGTGATGTAGCGGCCCTTCTCGCCGAGGCCCAGGGCCTCAACGGTCTTGATGCCGTCTGCGGTGGAGGTGTAGAGCTTCTCGTTGATCTCGCCAACGACGCCGTCTTCCTCGCCACCAACAGCGCCGACCTCGATCTCGAGGATGGTGTTGGCCTTGACGGACATGGCGAGCAGTTCCTTCGCGATCTCGAGGTTCTCGTCGAGCGGAATCGCGGAACCATCCCACATGTGGGACTGGAAGGTGGGCAGCTTGCCGTCGGCAACCTGGCCGGCCTCGATCTCGAGGAGGGGGCGGACCCAGGAGTCGATGTTCTGCTTGGCGCAGTGGTCGGTGTGCAGGGCCACGGTGATGCCGTAGTTCTTGGCAACCTCGTAGGCGTAGGCCGCGAGGGCCAGCGAGCCGGTGACGCGGTTCTTGATGGTGGAGCCGGAGCCGTACTCGGCGCCGCCGACGGAGATCTGGATGATGCCGTCGGACTCGGCCTCGGCGAAGCCCTGGAGGGCGGCGGTGATGGTCTGGGACGAGGTCACGTTAATCGCGGGGTAGGCGAACTTGCCATCCCGTGCGCGATTCAGCATCTCTGCATAGACCTCAGGGGTTGCGATAGGCACTTGGAGCCTCCTAATCGAGTGACAGTTTTGTCGTG
>JAHYYD010000254.1 GCA_019425105.1 Actinomycetota bacterium | reverse complement strand
ACGAGGATCCATGCTGCACCTCCGAACGCGGGCGCGCGCCCGCAGATAGCGTGAACGCCCCGGAACGTTCCGAGGCGACCAGTAGGCCCAGGGGGACTCGAACCCCCAACCTACGGATTAAAAGTCCGCTGCTCTACCATTGAGCTATAGGCCCATCAGTCCCATTGTAGGAGGAAGAAGTCCCCATGGCCCAATCGAAGATGCCGCGACGCCCCGCCATGCTCGACGCAGCCCGGGCTGAGGCCATCGTCGGCGACGAAGACCCGGCGGCCACCGCCGCCGTTGCGCACACCGCCGCCTGGGCCCTCATGGGCGTGGGAGACGAGACCTTCACCGACGCCGACGTCGCGCGCCTGCGCGAGACCGTGCGCACCCGCGGCGTGGATACGATCGCGCACGTGTGGTCGCGCAGCCCCGAATTCACCCTCCCCGGGGCGCTGTGGCGCGTCTACCTGCTGCACGAGTGGTACCACCGCGACCCGCTTCTCGTGGCCGAGCGCTACGTCGACGGGATGCGCGCGCCCATCATCCAGGGCCTCGAGGCCCCCGTCGAGCTGCGCCCCCTGAACCTCATCATGGAGGAAATTGATTCGCTGCTGCGCGGCGACCTGACCGACGACGACCTCGAGTACGTGCTAGCCCAGGCGTCGCGGGCCATGCGCGTGCTCGCCGCCGGCGAGGCCGGGGCCCTGTGGATCGAAGACCCCGCCGACCCGCTCGCCCACCGCGTCACCATGCGCCACTGTGCGCTGCTGGTCACCGCCGACGAGCTCGACGTCGCCGCGCGCGAGGCGGCCGTCGGCACCCTCGACTGACCCCTCGCCGCCGAGGCCGGGGTGCCTCACACCGGGCGTGACCCGGGGTGACGTGGCGCGCCCACCAGGGCATCGGCGCGCCCGGGCGACTACCCTATTCTCTATGCGCCCGATGCCAGCCCCACGCCCCCAGCGACTCGTTCGCTCCGCGGGCGCACTCGTCTGGCGCTTCACGGACCCTGCGCGCGTCGCCGTCCCCGGCGAGCCCATCGACCCCTCGGACATCGAAGTCCTCATGGTCCACCGTCCGCGCTACCACGACTGGTCCTGGCCTAAGGGAAAGACCGAAAACGGTGAGTCCCTCGTCTCCGCCGCCGTGCGCGAAGTTGAGGAGGAGACCGGACAGGTCGTCACGCTCGGCGCGCCCCTGACGACCCAGCGCTACCGCCTGGGTGGCGGGCAGACCAAGGAAGTCCACTATTGGGTGGGCACACCGGTTCCCGTCGGCCACGCCTCCGAGCGCCTGCGCGCCCCCGTCGCGCGCGCCCCGCGCACCGAAATCGACCAGACCGTGTGGACCTCGCCCGAGCGCGCCGCCGACATGCTTACGCGCCGAGGCGACCGCCGCCTCCTCGCCGACATCGTCGCCCGCGCCCGCGAAGGCCGACTCGTGACCACGACGCTCCTCGTCCTGCGTCCCGGGCAGGGCGAGCCCCCGCACCTCGACGAGGCCGGGGACGCCCACGCTTCCGCGTCGCCTTCCGCGTCGTCCGGCGGCTCCGCGTCGTCCGGTTCTTCCGCTTCTTCCGGCGGCTCCGCCGTGGCCGGGGCGGCCGCGGCACCTGCTCAGCCTCGCCCCGCGCCGACCCCAGCGATGGTCGCGTCCGCCGCGGCCAGGAGGGCCGCCCAGGTGGAGCAGGCCTCGGCGAAGAAGGCCGAGGCTGCGCGCGAACCCGTCGACCCACCGCTCAGCCGATTCGGCGTGCGCCAGGCGTTCGACCTCATCGACCTGCTCTCGAGCTTCGGCGTCGCCCGCGCGTTCGCCTCTCCTGCCGCCCGCGCGCGCCAGAGCCTCACGCCCTGGGCGTCGATGGGTGGGGGCTCGGTGACGCTCGTCGACTCCCTCGACCTCATCGCCTCCGGCTCGGATGCGCAGATCGACGCCGAGGCACGCCTCGGACGCGTCCGCGCCTTCGCGGCCGAGCGCCTGCGCGAGCACGCGTCCCCCACGGTCCTGTCGGTCGCGGGAACGGCTCGCGACGCCATCATCGAGGAAATCCGCGCCTATGCGTCGGCTCCCGTCGCCGGCAGCGAGGCCCCGTGTCTGAGGCACGGCCAGGTCCTCGTCGCACACGTCGAGCACAGTCCCGATGGGCCGGTCGTCGCAGCCCTCGAAACGCACGGCGTCACCACGAAGAACCCCGCCACCCACGCGCGCAAGGCCTCCAAGAAGCACTGAGGCGACCCGGCACAAGCCGAGCCGCCATCAGAGCGCACGAGCGCAGGTCACATGCCGGAGTCCTTCACGGACTGCGACAGCTTCTCACCGTCATTCGAAATCGCGATGCACACGATGTCGCGGTCGCCCAGCTTCCAGCTCGCCTCCGTCGGGAACAACGTCGTGATCTCCAAGTCGGAGTCGTCGTAGGCGGCGCCCACGTATCCCTCGAAGGTGGCGGTGCAGACCTCGGTCATGCGATCGTTGAGCGCGGAGTCGGAGGGGCGCTCGCCGTCAGTGAGCTTTTCGATGTGGTAGACCTCGCCGTCGTGCTCGGAGGTGCATTCGACGACCTCGACGCGCGAGACGGTGCTGCCGTTCGGCAGCTGCACGCACTGACCGACCTCGACCTTGAACGCCGAGGTATTGCCGCCCAGCAGGGAGCAGGCGGACAGAGTCATGGACAGGGCTGCGACGGACGACGCGAGCGCAAGAGTGCGGGTAGAAATGCGGGACATGATGCTCCTTGGGTGATGGGGCCGTGGCCGATGGGATGTAATGCCCACGGGATGGCGACGCTGACTGTCCGGTAGGACTTCGGTGTCG
>JAHYYD010000253.1 GCA_019425105.1 Actinomycetota bacterium | reverse complement strand
GACACCTGTTCGACGATGACAGATTGGTCTGAGTCGGCTGCCTCAGCGCAGATTTCGAGACCCCTGTTCATGGGACCCGGATGCATGACGACAGCGTTAGGACGCAGCGTCGCAAAGCGGGCGGGTGTGAGACCGTATTCAGCGTGGTAGGCGCCAGGCGAGGGGAAGAAACCGCCGCCTGCACTCGACATACGCTCGCGCTGCACGCGCAGCATCATCACCGCATCGGGGCCGCTCGCTAGGGCTTCATCGAAGTTGTAGGAAGTCTCGCAGTTCCACGTCTCGACGCCAATGGGCAGCAGCGTCGGAGGGGCCACGAGGGTGACGCGTGCGCCGAGGAGTGTCAGCAGATCAACGTTCGAGCGCGCCACGCGCGAGTGGAGCACATCGCCGACGATGACGACGTGCGCGCCGTCGAGGCCCGACCCCGGGATCGGTGCACCGTCCTCGCCAAGCGAGGGAGCGTAGTGACGCCGCAGCGTCATGGCATCGAGAAGCGCCTGCGTCGGGTGTTGGTGGGTGCCGTCACCGGCATTGAGGACCGGGAGGTTCATCCAGCCGGCGTGCGCAAGACGGTGAGCCGCACCCGAGGACGAATGACGCACGATGACTGCGTCCGCGCCCATGGCCTCGAGCGTCAGCGCGGTGTCCTTGAGCGATTCGCCCTTCGACACAGACGATCCGCGCGACTGGAAGTTGATGACGTCAGCGCTCAGGCGCTTGGCTGCAGTCTCGAAAGAGATGCGAGTGCGGGTGGAATCCTCGAAAAACAGGTTGACGACGGTCTTGCCCTGAAGCGTAGGGAGTTTCTTCACACCGTGACGTTGCGTCGAGGCCATCTGCTCTGCCGTATCGAGGATTAGAATCGCCTCCTCGCGCGTCAGGTCGCGGATCGAAATGAGATGATTCAAGCTCATCGTTTACAGGCCTTTCCCGAGAAGGACGCCGTCGCGCCCGTCTGTTTCGTCGAGCAGAATAGTGACGGTTTCGTCGCGGGAGGTCGGCAGGTTTTTACCGACGTAATCCGGGCGAATGGGGAGCTCACGGTGTCCTCGATCAATGAGAACGGCGAGCTGAACGGCCGCGGGGCGGCCGATACGGGTGAGAGCATCGAGGGCAGCCTTAATGGTGCGCCCCGTATAGAGGACATCGTCGACGAGGATGACAGTCTTACCATTGATGCCGCTTGCCGGAACAAGCGTCTCCTTTGGCGCGCGTAGCGGCTGCGAGGCGAGGTCGTCGCGGTACATCGTGGTGTCGATGATTGCGAGTTCGGCATAGGTGCCGGAAACCTCTTTAATCCTGTTGACGAGTCGCCGTGCGAGAGTCGCTCCCCGTGTCGGTATGCCCGCGATGACGAGATTATTGCTGCCGCCGTTGCGCTCGACGATTTCATAGGCGATGCGTGTCAGGGAGCGTGCGACGTCGCCAACTCCTAATACCTCTTTGCCGCGCGATGCGCGATCTGCGTGCACTTCGGCCACGCTTACTCCTTCCCCGCCTCACGGGACGGTCATTAAAGGATCTGTCGTAGTTCCATCCTACGCCCGTCATCAGGTAAGGGTGTGACCCCTCCACGTGTGAAACCCCACGTGGCTAGCGCGAATTGCCGTGAATCCGGAGAAGTCGCGGACCCGTGTGGGCCAGTTGGGTGAGCATTCAAGCGCGGCCTCGGGTTTGGGGGCATACCCGGTAGGGGTATTGTTACATACCCCTACCGGGTATTACGTCTCCCATGTCAACACGCTGTACCGTTAGCACTGCAATGAAAGGGGTTATCCCGGTAAAATTCGATGTGCGCTAACGGCGCCTATGAAACTTTCCGACAGAAAGGCCAGCCCATGACCATCGAACAACTGCCCCAGCCCGAGGTTCGCGGCGGCGGCTGTGGCTGCGGCGAGCACGATCTCCCCGAGCCGACCATTGATGCAACCGCTATCCCCCACCGTCTGCGTCATGCGGCCGTCCTCGGTGCTGCCCAGTCGATGAACGCCGGCGAGTCCTTCATCATCCGCGCTCCCCACCTGCCCCGACCGCTGCTCGCTCAGATCGCGCAGTTGCCCGGCGAGTGGACCTTCGAGGTCATCGTCGACGGTCCCGAGTTCTGGGATGTGCGAACCACCCGCCTCGCTCTCTGATAGCAGGCAGTAAAGGGGGCAGGATCGTGGCGATCCTGCCCCTACTGATATGCCCACGATCCCATCGAGACAGCCATCCTGGTCGGCTGCATCTGCACTCGGCGCGGGCATTAAAGGAAAAAGTGGGGCCGACTCTCATCCGAGAGTCGGCCCCACCAGGCATGGAGAGCGAGCGCTCAGTACTCCTCAAGGAGTTCATCGAGCTCGTCTTCGACGCTGCCACCATCCAGCGGCTTGGCACCAGCAGGCAGAGACCGTGCGGGCGCTTCCTGCGCGGGCAGCTCATTGTCAGACGACGACTCGGTCTCATCGGGAGCGCGCACATCCTCCTCATCGGAGCTGCGACGCGACCACGCGGGTGACGCAAGGTCCTTGCGGATTGCGTCGAGGACCGCGTTCACAAACGACGGCGACGTGTCAGTCGAGATCGATCGGACGATCGAGATTGCCTCGTCGATAACAATGATCGGCGATACCTCGTCGTTCTCGAGCATCTCCCACACCGCCACGCGCATGACCGCGAGGTCGACGGCGGCGATGCGATCCAGACCAGGTACGCGAGCATGCGCCGAGATCAGCGAATCGATGCGACGCAGATTGTCCGCCACACCGGCGATGATCTGGATCGAGAACTCCGGGAGCGGAGTCTGAGCCGCGGTGATGA
>JAHYYD010000252.1 GCA_019425105.1 Actinomycetota bacterium | reverse complement strand
CGTCGGCGCATCATCTGGATAGGTTGTGCGCACGCGGATAGGTTATGCACATCCGAATAGGTTATTAGGCTATCCGGATATTCATTACCTATCCCGATGTTCGTTACCTATCCGGATGTGTGTTGATCCCCGGGGCAAGGTCCGCCCACGAGCGCCGCGACGAGGCCCAGGACCCACGCCAGAGCCGGTCCGACACCTCACCGCCGATTTCACAAGCTACGGCGCGGCCTCCAATCGGGCGGCGCCGAGAAACAACTCGTCCTATCTTCCTCAGAGAGACTGAAACCGGTACAAAACTCTCCCTGCTCCACGCGCCCTCACGCAAATCGGGACAAAACTCTCCCTGCACAGGCAAAACGGCCCGAATTCCACGTTTTTGGGCGAGCAGGGGGAATTTTGTCACGGAAATGCCCCGACGTCCGTGCGCTTGGCGAATTTTGTCCCGGACGACGCTCCGAAGCCGCTACGCCAGGCACGTTCTATCCGGCCATCAGCTGTACGTTCGCACGTTAACCCACTGGCTCATACGTCCACCGGCTACTCCATCGATGGGCAGGCACCACACACGGGGCCAGCGAGGCCTGGCTGCGGTGCCCGTGGGCGGTGGCGGGGCCTGGCCGGGCTTCGAGATCGATCACTCCGAGCCGAAGGCTCGCGTGTGGCGATCTCGCGGGCGGGCCGCCGCCCACGGGCACACAAAGCAGCCCGGCCGTGGCCACGGGCACACAAAGCAGCCCGGCCGTGGCCACGGGCACACACAGCAGCCCGGCGGCTGCACGAACACATAACGAGGCCGCGACCGGTTACCCGGCCACGGCCTCGTGAATGAATGAGCGTCAGCGCTGAATCAGCGCAACGAGCACGCGAGCGGTCACTGCCGCCACGCACACGATCGCGATGTTGCGGCCGACGGCGCGGATCTCGTCGCGGTCGATCGCGTACTCGAACTCGAACGACGGCGGCATCAGATTCGCTTCGATGTCGAAGGTCACGCGTTCTCCCCCTCGTACTCCCACAGGTTCGGGACACGTTCTTGCTTTTCGACAAGCCAGTTCTTATCAGTGAGCATACGCGAGAGAGCCAGGCCCATACCGATGGCAACGATCGTGAACATGACCGTAAAGAGCGAAGCGAGTGCTTCGTCGATCTGCTGATTGTTCAGGTACGTGAGCGCCCGATAAAGCGGCACACCGGGAATCATGATGACGACTGCGGGAACTGACAGGGTCACGCGCGAGAAGCGCGTCCTGCGGGCCACGAAGACGGCGAGGAGACCAGCAGCGAGCGCGGCAAGGCCGACGGCCGCGGGAGCCGGAACACCCAGCTCCAGGTGCAGGGCGATGCGAGCGGTGTTGATAACCGCACCGATAATGGCCGCCGTCGCGCATACACGGTGAGGCGAGTTAAAGAGCATCGCGAAACCGTATGCCGCAACGAAACTCGTGAGAAAGCGCAGGATGTAGTGGCACCATGGAACGAGCGACACGCCGTACTCGGGGGTCACAGACCAGCCGAAGATAGCGGAAATCGCCCACACGGCCACACCCGCCGACGCGACAAGCATCGCCACATACACGAGGCGCCCGAGGCCTCCTTGGAAGTCCTGTCGAACCAGGTCGATCAAGCCTGTCACAAGCGGGAAGCCGGGAACCAGGAACAGCAGTGCGGAAATAAAGCCCGCCTGGTGCGTCGACTCAATGCCGAGGAAATGCTGTGCCGGGGCGACCAGAAGGATGTAGATCATGGCGGCGAGCGCGCCGCACGCCATCCACACACCGAAGTGGTTCATGTGCCGCACGAGCATCTGGCGACGCAGCGCCTGACCAAAGAACGAGGCCACGGCGACGGCCGAGCATTCGACCCATCCCCCACCGTTCAGAAAGGCAAACGCCGCACACGCGAGGCCCGAGGCGAGCGCATTCGAGAACCAGTCGTAGAGGCCGGGGACCTTCGCGATCTTATCGAGCTCATCGGAGACATCCTCGACGCGCACGGACTTGCCGTGAAGCGAGGCGACGTAGTTGTTAATCCGGTCGATCTTGTCCGCGTTGACACCCATGAGGCGCTGTTCAGCGAGCTCGGTGCGGAAGGTACCGTTCGCGTAAGCGGTGGCAATGATCTCGGTGTACGTCACCTGGGCGCGATGCTCGGAAATACCCACCGCTCGCGCGACGTCCGCCATGGACTTCTTGACGCGGTAGGCGCTCGCTCCAAAGGACAGCAGCATCTGCCCGAGTCGGAGCACAACCTGGGACTGATGAGCGAGGCGATCATGGGCCGCCATACGTTGAGCAAGAACCTCGTCCTTCCCACCGTGTCGGTGGGGCGAGTCTGGCTGATGTGCAGAAGTGACCATGGGAATAGCATCGCACGACTCATGCCGTTTTGCGGGCGACGTTGGTCCGTGACGTGTGTTTTTTCATC
This sequence comes from Actinomycetota bacterium, assembly GCA_019425105.1. GTDB lineage: Bacteria > Actinomycetota > Actinomycetes > Actinomycetales > Actinomycetaceae > Pauljensenia. Next base: position 379 of record JAHYYD010000252.1, on the reverse strand, counting down.
TGGTGGACACGCGCGCTCTCGAGGATCCCTCACAGACGAGGCCGGGGCACAGCCACGCGCGCCGGTACACTACCGGGATTCGAACGTGAAATGCCGGTCTGCGTCACATAGGCGCACCTCTCGCCCGGGAGGAAACCGTTGGGGGCGCTGGCCGTCTGGTCATTAATCGTGTACTGCCGCTGATGGTGGTTGCCGCTCGGTGATCATTACTGTGTTGTGCGTAGGGGTGTTTGCGGCACGGCTATCGCCCTTCGGCGGGGTGGGTCGTTAATGGATTTAAATGCGTGGAGGGCCTCACCTGTGTGGGTGAGGCCCTCCATTTTGAGGTGTGTTGTGGCGGTGTCCTACTCTCCCACAACCTGGCGGTTGCAGTACCATT
>JAHYYD010000251.1 GCA_019425105.1 Actinomycetota bacterium | reverse complement strand
AGCGGCGCGGCCACGAGCAGCGGCGTGGCCTTGAGGAAGAAGCTGCGCGCGGACACGCCCGACAGGGGCATGAGCGCGAGCTCGAGGGCGAGGGCCACGCCCGCGCTCACCGGGTCGATCGTGATCAGCAGGGGCGTGGTGGCGACCAGGAGGGCGAGCACGCGGGCGACTGGGTTCGTGCGGGCGAGGAGGCCTCGGACGCCGCGCTGCGGGCCGGTTTGCGTGCCTTGCTGCACTGCGGTCTGGGCGTCGCGCGCGGGCGCGGGAGCCGCATTCGTCGCCGACTGTGCACCCTCATCGTGAGCGTGACCGGCGGGGGCGGCCCCGGCCTCGTCCGTGGTCTCAGCGGGCGATGCGCCACGCGTCCCGACCTGGCCGAGGTCCACGACGCGCTGGCCCATCGCGGCCACGAACGCGGGGTCGTGCGTGATGGAGACCAGGGTGACGCCGCGCGCGAGGGCGGCGCGCAGCAGGCGCACGAGGCCCAGCCACGTGCCGCGATCCTGGCCGAAAGTCGGTTCGTCGAGGATCAGCAGCTCGGGGGCGCTGATGAGCGCGGTCGCCACCGACAGGCGGCGCTTCTCGCCGCCCGACAGGGTCATGGGGTTGGCGCGCGCAAGCTTCGTGAGGCCCAGCGCCTCGAGGTGTTCGTCGACGAGAGGGGCGATCTCCTCATCAGTCATGCCGGCCGCGCGCGGGCCGATCGCAAGCTCCTCGGCGACAGTGGAGGCCAGGAACTGATATTCGGGCTCCTGGAAGACCATCGACATGCGGCCGAGCAGCTGCTTGCTGGACCACTCGTGCGGGTCGCCGCGCGTGCCGTCGGAGGTTTCGACCTCGACCGTGCCCGAGATGGGCGGCAGGAGGCCCGCCAGCGTCAGCGCGAAGGTTGATTTTCCAGCGCCGTTAGCGCCAACGATGCAGGTGGACACCCCGCGCTCGATCGCCAGGTCGATGCCGGATCGCACGGGGGCGGCCTTGTCGTAGCCGATCGTCAGGTCGGCGACGCGGGCAATCGGAGTGGCGGTTTGCACGCCGTTTTCCGCGTCGTCTTGCGCGCCTTCGAACGAGGCCGGGGCGACCTCGGGCGCGGGGCCGACCTCGGCTGCAACGTCGTCGCCGGGGAGCCAGATGCCGCGCTCGCGTAGGGCATCGCCCTGCTGCGCGAGGACCTCTCTCAGCGGACCGTCGGCTGCGATCGCGCCGTCCGCGACCACGATGACGCGATCCACGAGGGAGGCCCACACGTCGACGCGGTGCTCGACGACGACCACGGTCGCGCCCGTTTTCTCAACGACGGCCTCGACGGCGCCGCGCACCTCGGCGACGCCGCTCGGGTCCAGGTTCGCGGTGGGCTCGTCCAAGAGCAGCAGCCCCGGGCCCATCGCCAGAATCGACGCGAGCGCCAGGCGCTGCTTCTGCCCGCCCGACAGCTCCGTCGTCGAATGATCCAGGGGCACGCTCAGGCCCACGGCCGCGAGCGAGTTCTCCACGCGAGGCCAGATCTCCTCGCGAGGAACCCCCAGGTTTTCCATGCCGAAGGCCACGTCGTCGCCCACGCGGGCGAGGACCACCTGGGCCTCGGGATCCTGCATGAGCAGGCCGACGCGGCGCCTGGCATCAGCCGGGGCGACGCCGTCGACAGTGAGCGTGCCGGTGGCCTCGCCCTCCTCGGCGCCGCCCAGCAGGCCGGCCAAGCCGCCCATGAGCGTCGACTTGCCCGACCCGGACGGGCCCAGCACCAGCACGCGCTCGCCCGGCGCGATATCGAGATCAACGCCCGACAGCGCGGCGTTCTTGCGCCCGGCGTGACGCCATCCCCAGTCGCGCGCGCACACGCGCGCGCCCGCCCCCTCACCCAGCGGCACCTGGCCATCCTGGGAGGGAGCGGTGTACGAGGAGGCGGAGTGGGCCTCGTCCATGGAGTTGGAATCAGACAAGCTCACGCGCTCCGCGTCCCGAAGCAAAGCGGTCGAGCGCGCCCGTCTTCGCGAGCGCGCTCGTCAGCGCCCACGCGAGGATGCCCGCCAGGACGACGCCCGAAAGCGCGCCGCACACCAAGTAGATCGCGTTGTAGAGCACGCCCTTTTCGAGGTGGCCGGAGAGGAAGAGCTCGAGGACCCACTCGAAGGCGAAGGACACGGCGCCCGCGACAGACACGATCACCGCGTTGAAGCGGCGGTAGGCGACCAGGGCGAAGACGATCTCAGCGCCAAGGCCCTGCGCGATGCCCGAGTAGATGGTCTCGACGGCCCACTGGGAACCCAGGGCCATGGAGACGGTCGCAGCCATCAGCTCGACGAAGAACGCGGCGCCGGGCTTACGGATGACGTAGCCGCCGAGCGTACCGCCCAGCAGCCAGACGCCCGTCACCAGGCCACCCAGGCCGGGGGCAACGGCCTTGAGGACCTCGTAGCCCGCACCGCCCACCTGGTTCCAGACGACGAAAATGAGGCCGCATGCGACGCCCAGGACGGCGGCGGTGACGATGTCAATGACCCTCCAGCGGAGGGACGGGGAAGTGGATGCCATGCGAAAATACTCCCTTCGTGTTGCACGGCGGCCACGAGGGAAGAGCCTTCCTACGCCGGTATGATCCGGATCAGGTTCTACGGTCGGGGGTGGTCCCCTCTCAGCTCGCGTCGAGCTCCCGTGGCACTCTGGTGAGCATAGTCACTTAGTATTCATCGCGCTACTCGTGCAGGTGAGGGCCCTGATGAGGTCCCTCGCCCGTACCGCCGTCGCCGAGCACGCCGCGCGAGGCCCGACGCAGCAGGAAGTGACGGTTCGCGAAGGCCGCACCCACGATGAACACGATCCAAATCAGGGAATAGACGAGGCCGGGGCGGGT
>JAHYYD010000250.1 GCA_019425105.1 Actinomycetota bacterium | reverse complement strand
GAGGCTGCGCGCCCAGGCCGAGGAACGACAGGTAGGCGACGTAGAGGACGGCGTCGGCGACCTGGAAGGTCGCGTTGACGATGACGGTGCCGATAGTGTTGCGCACGATGTGCGTGCGAATGGCTCGGGGCATCGATCCGCCCATACCGCGCATCGCGACGACGTACTCGCGCGTGCGCAGGGAGAGGGCCTCGCCTCGAATCAATCGGGATGTGCCCAGCCAGGACAGTGCCGACATGATGATGATGAGGACCGGGACGGTCGGGGGGATCATCGTGGCGATCAGCATGAAGAGGAACAGGACGGGCACGGACATGAGTGCGTCAACGATGCGCATCATGACCGCATCGATCCAGCCGCCCACGAAGCCGGCGATCGCACCGTAGAGGGTGCCGATCGTTGTCGCGAAGATGCCGGCGAAGAGACCGACGATAATCGAGGTCTGGCCACCCTTCATGAGGCGTCCGAGCTGGTCGTAACCGACCATATCGGTGCCGAGCGGATGCTCCGCGGAGGGGGCCAGCGCCGAGTTCGCCAGGTCGGTGTGGACCTGGTCGGTCACATAGAACACGGGGCCGATGAACGAGAAGGCCATCAGGATGAGGATCAGGCACACGCCGAAGACGGCGAGCTTGTTTTCCATGAAGACCTGCAGGCCCTGAAGCTTCGTCGACTTGCGGGCGGTGCGCGCCTTGGCCGGCGCAGCGATGGGTGCTGTTGCTGTGGTCATTTGGCACGTCCTGCCAGTCGGATACGGGGATCAGCGAGGGCGTAGAGGAAGTCTGCCAGGAGCGCGCCGATGACGGTCGCGAAGGAGACGATCAGGGCGACGCCGAGGAGGATTGGGTAGTCGCGCCTGCCGGTCGCCTGGTAGTACAGGTAGCCCATGCCGTTGAAGTTGAAGAGCGTCTCGATGACCAGGGCACCACAGAACATCGCGGGGATGTACAGGCCGATCATCGTGATGACGGGGAACATGGCGTTGCGCAGGGTGTGGACGAAGACAACGCGGAACTCCGACAGGCCCTTCGCACGGGCGGTGCGCACGTACTGCTCGTTGAGGTTGTCCACCATGGAGGAGCGCACGTAGCGCGCGTAGGCGGCGATCGTTCCAATCGAGAGGGCGCACACGGGCAGAATCAAGTGATCCCACTGCTCCCACATGACCGCGAGATCCTCGCCTTGCGGCGCATCGTTGGGCAGGATGGGCCACACCTGGGAGAAGAGGACGATCAGCAGAAGGCCCGCGAAGAAGATGGGGGTCGAGTAGGCGAGCAGACACGCGATCGTGACCACGTAGTCAGGCGCTTTATTTCTTTTCACTGCTTGCCACACGCCGAGGGGAATCGCGACGATGAGGGCGAGGATGGTGGACAGGAGGGACAGGAAGATGGTGCGCGGCAGGCGGGCGGCCAGCAGGTCGTTCACGGACTGGTTGTGCTGGTAGGAGTATCCGAAGTCGCCGTGCGCAATTTTGTTCAGGTAGTTGACGTACTGCTCGGGGATCGGGCGATCGTATCCGTTCTCGTGGTCGAAGGCCGCGAGCTGTTCTTTGGTCGCATCCTTACCGAGGGCCGCTCGGGCTGCGCCGCCCGGCTGGGATTGGAGAAGGATGAAGGTGATGATGGTGACCAGGAAGACGACGATGACTGCCTGGCCGAGGCGTTTGAGGATGAATTGGATCATTGCGAACTCCACAGTAAGGGGGCAGGCGCCCGCATGTGCGGGTGCGGGCGCCTGCCCCATGAGGCGTCAAGGCGAAGGGTTACTTACCTTCGGTCGACCACGACCAATCCTCGGGCCAGGTGTCGCCGGTGGCGTCGATGTCGCCCAGGTTGAGCGTCTTCTTCACCGCGGTGATCTGGTAGTACGGGTTGGGCATCCACAGAACGGGGAGGTCCTCCGCGAGGTAGTCGTTGTATGCCTTGAGAGCGTCGGGCTCGGAGGAGCGGGTCGACTCTTCGATCAGCTTGTCGGCCTCGGGGTTGGAGTACTGGCCGAGGTTGACGGGAGCGTCAGTGGCGAAGAGGCGCTCGCCGGAGGCGTAGATCGGGAAGCCCCACGAGGTCTGGGAGCCGAAGAAGGACATGTCCCACGTGCAGGGGGTCTCGTCGTCGCATGCCTGCGAGGCGCCGACCGAGTCGGGAACCTCGTTCATGTCGATCTTGATGCCGACCTTACCGAACTGGGAGATGATCTCTTCGAACATCTGGTGCGTGGAGACGAAGCCCGACTGGGAGATGAGCTTGAAGTTCAGCGCGTCGCCGGCTGCGATGCCCTCACCGCACTGGCCCTCGCCGGTGCCGGGGTTCTCGCAGGTGCTGGCACCGTCGGGGTTGATCTTCCAGCCGTGGTCCTCGAGGAGCTTCTTGGCGTTGTCGGGATCGAACTTGTAGACGCAGCCCTCGGTGGTGCCGACCTTGTCAGCAGGCATGGGGACGGGGCCACAGGTCGGGGAAGCGGTGCCGGACCAGATCTTCTCAGACAGGGTCGGCTGGTCGATGAGCTCCTGCATGGCCTGGCGGATGTACTTCTGCTTGATGAACTTCGAGCCGGGGGCCTTGTCGTAGAAGTTCAGTGCCAGGTAGGTGATGGAGTTGCCGGGCCACAGGAAGACCTGGTAGCCCTTGTCCTCAACGGCCTTGCGCTGGTTGTACTGAGCGGCCGGGATGTAGCCGAAGTCGATGGCACCCGAGCGCACGGAGTTGAACTCCGCGTCGTCACCCGTGAAGGCCTTGTAGATCAGCTTGTCGATCTTGGGCTTGTCCTCGCCCCAGTAGTTCTCGTTGGGAACGAGCTCGAGGCCCTGGTCGGGGGTGAAGGAGGAGAGCTTCCAGGGGCCGTTCACCGTCTGCCACAGTGGGTTGGTGGCGTAGGAGGAGAGGTTCTTGGCCTCGCCCTGCAGGTAAGAGAAGACCTTCTGGGCGCCCTCGGGGGTGCGGTCGAGGTCGGAGACGGCCTCGTCG
>JAHYYD010000025.1 GCA_019425105.1 Actinomycetota bacterium | reverse complement strand
ATCACCGCAACTCATAGGAGAGCTGCAATGACTCACGTCTACGATCCCGCAACCGCGATCAATGACCCCAACGGCATCACGTGGGGCATGCACCCCATCGCTTGGCGCAACGACGACATTCCCGAGGTCGGCGAATGGAACACCATCGACATCATGTTCGACGACCTGGCCGAGGCCGGCTTCGCTGGCACCGAGGTCGCAGGCTGGTACCCCTCGAAGGAAGAGACGAAGGAGAAGGCTGACGCTGCGGGCCTGAGAATCGTTGCCCAGTGGTTCTCCAGCTTCATCGTTCGCGACGGCGTCGAGGCCGTCATCCCGGACTTCCGCACCACCTGCGAGTACCTGCAGTTCCTAGGCGCCACCCGCGTCGTCGTCTCCGAGCAGACCGGCTCGGTGCAGGGCATTCGCGACATCTGCATCTTCGAGAACAAGCCCGTCCTCAAGGACGAGGAATGGCCCGTTCTGGCTGAGGGCCTGAACAGGCTCGGCGAGATTGCTCATGAGTACGGCCTTGACCTGGTCTATCACCACCACCTGGGCACCGTCGTCCAGACCAAGGGCGAGACGCTGCGCCTGCTCGAGCTGTCCGACCCGGACAAGGTTTCTCTCCTCTTCGACACGGGCCACGCTTACGTGGGCGATGGCGACGTCATGGGCCTGCTGCGCGGCGCGATCGACCGCATCAAGCACGTGCACTTCAAGGACGTGCGCCCCGCCAAGATGGAAGAGTCCCGAGCGGCCAAGCGCTCCTTCCTCGACTCCTTCCTCGCCGGCATGTTCACGGTTCCCGGCGACGGCACCATTGATTTCACCGAGCCCTATGCCTTCCTCGTTGAGCACGGCTACAAGGGCTGGATCCTGGTTGAGGCTGAGCAGGATCCGAAGATCGCTCCTCCGCTGGAGTACGCGCACATTGCGCGTGACTACGTGTTGGGCACGCTGCTGGGTCAGTGAGCAGCTTCGCGCGGTTCCTCAACTTCCCGCGCGAATCATGGAGGGGTGGAAGCGACGCAGTCGCTTCCACCCCTAATGTGCTGACATGCACGCACCAAGCACGGTTTGTGAATGCCTCGCCCGCCACCTCCTATTGATCCGACGCAAGGAATACTCATGGACCTGTCGACGCTGACTGCCCTCACCCGGGTCGCGCTCATAGCGTTCCTCCTCCCACTCACATACCGATGGCACTATCGTACAGTGGGCCTCTGTCACTTCCATCTCGTTAGCGCGTTTTCTCTGCGATATCACTCGCCTCGCACAGGAGTTCTCACCTATCGCACCGGCCATCACGACACCCATCGTGGCGACGGTTCCGCTGCTCCTCTCAAAAAGTTGTCGGCGCGAGCCACAGGCCCGCGCCGACAACCTCATCTCACGCCCTGGGGGCGCTCACAACGATCGGTAGAGCGTCACCGCGAGCATCGCTCGGAGGCTGCTCCCCCGCCTGCAGGGTCAGACTCTGTCCGTCCCACGAGCACGCCGCGCCCGGCGTGAGAATCGCGGAACGCGAGTAGTCGAATCCGCTCGGCAAACCCGACACCGTCGTAACAGACGCGTCCGCCACCAACGCGACGTGATCCTCGTGCGCGAGGAGGCGCACCCAGGCCTCGTCCTCGGTCGAGCGCGCGGTGACGGCCTCGATATCCGCGACCGGCAGCGCACGCACGCCGCGCAATTCCGAGCCGTACAAATCGTTCCACGCGCCCAGGCCCTCGAGACATTCGCGCTGCTCGCGCGGGATCGTACCGTCGGCGCGCGGGCCCACGTTGAGGAGGAGGCGCCCGCCGCGCGAGACCACATCCACCAGGTGACGGACAGCAGCCGCACCGCTGAGGTACTGGTCCTCACTCTCGGCACGATTGTAGCCGAAGGACAGACCGACGCCTCGGCAGTTCTCCCACGGCTTGCCGCTCGTCTCCGAGTCTCCCATGTGCTGATACTCGCTGGTCAGGTAATCCGCGTGGACACCGCCGTAGCGGTCGTTCGTGACACCCTCGGGACGCTTCGCGTAGAAGTACTCGAAGAGCGTCCCCAAGCCGTAGGGACCGAAGTTCTTCCCCTCATCCGGCCAGTCGATGTCGTTCCAGATGACGTCGGGCTGATAGCGGTCGATAAGGTCTCGCACGTGCACGAAGCAGTAGCGCGCGTAGTCGGCGTCCTTCGGGCGGCACAGGTCCTTGCAATCGTCCTCGGAGAGGATGGGACGCGCGGGCCGATAGTGCCAGTCCAGGCCACCCGAGTAGTACAGGCCCACTCGCAGCCCCTCATCGCGCGCGGCGTTCGCAAAGCCCGCCACGAGGTCGGTGCACGGACCGCGGCGGACGGCATTGCGTGTGCCCGTCTCGGGGGCATCCCACAGGGTCACGCCGTCGTGGTGCTTCGTCGTCAGCACCGCGTACCCGGCGCCGGCGCGATGAAAGAGTCGCATCCACTCGGCCGGATCCCACGCGTCGGGGTCCCACGCATCTAGGAATGCGTCGTACGAGGCCGAGCCGTACAGGTCCTTGTGCCTCAGCGCGGCCGGTGAACCCGGAATACGAATCGTGTTGAAGTACCACTCCGCGTAGGAATTGTGGGTGAACCAGGCCTCCCAGTCCTCCTCGACGCCCAGCTCGCCGTGGTCCTCGGCCCACGCGGGGACCGAGTAGGGGCCCCAGTGGACGAAGATACCCAGCGGGGCGTCCTCGAACCACTGCGGGGTCGGGCGAGCCAGCGAGCTCCAGCGCTCGGAATCGTTCATCGTTTCGCTCATATTCCTCACCGTCCTCCGAAGGCGCCCAGGGTGACGCCCTTTTCCAGCTGCTTCTGCAGGAACACGACCAGCAGAATCGACGGGATGGTCGTCATCGTGACCGCCGCCATGAGCGGACCCCAGTCGGTGCCGCGCTCACCCGAGAACATCTGCAGGCCCAGCGGGATCGTCGCCAGCGTCGAATCGTTGACCACGATGAGAGGCCACAGGAACGAGGACCAGTAGTCGATGAAAGCAAACACGCCGACCACCGTGATCGGAGCCTTCAAGAGGGGCAGGAGGATCTTCGTGAGGATCTGCCAGTCGCTGCAGCCGTCGATGCGCGCCGCCTCCTCGAACTCGAGGGGCAAGGACAGCAGGAACTGCCGGATCAGGAACGCCCCGAACGCCCCGAACGCGAAGGGCACGATGAGCGCGAAATACGAGTTCACGAGGCCCATGCGCTGCATGCCGATGTACAGCGGAATCACGAGGACCTCCTGGGGCAGGACGAGCGTGCCCAAGAACAGCATGAACAGGTGATCGCGCCCCTTAAAGCGCAGCCGCGCGAACGCGTATGCCGACAGAACCGACACGACGACCACGAGGGCCGCGCCGGACAACGACACGATGAACGAGTTGAGCACGACCCGACCGAAGGGAATCGAGCGCAGCGCGGAAGGATAGTTCTCCCACGCCACCTCACTGCCCGTCGGACTGAAGGTAAAAACCTCGGTCGTGGGCTTCAGGGAGGTCGCGACCATCCATGCGAAGGGGAACAGGAACGCGACCCCAACAATCCCCAGCAGGACAACCGAAACAGCAGTCGACAGTCGTTTTTTGCTACGCATCGTAGTTCACCCACTTCTTCTGGCCCGCGAACTGCAGGGCCGTCACCGTCATGACAATCACGAAGAGAACCCACGCCATCGACGAGGCGTACCCGAGCTTGTCGAATGAGAAACCGTTGCGGTACAGGGACAACACGATCGTGTTGGTCGACTCTCCCGGGCCGCCCAGCGTCAGGAAATAGGGCTGCGCGAACACCTTGAAGGCACCGATGATCGTCATGACCGTACAGAAGAACACGGTCGGGGAAATCATCGGGAAGACGACCTTGAAGAAGCGCTGCACGCCGTTACAGCCGTCGATCGTGGCGGCCTCGAGCACCGAGGTGTTCAGGCCGTTGAGCCCGGCCGTCAGGACCACGATGTTGTAGCCCAGGCCCTGCCACAGGCTCATCACCAGCAGCGACCCCATCGCCAGAGCGGGCTTGTTCAGGAATGGGATGTGCTCGATCCCGAAGACACCCAGCGCGGAGTTCACGACGCCGTGGTCGGAGAGCAGGAGGCGCCAGATCAGCGCGTTACCGACCATCGGGGTGACCACGGGGATGAAGAAAATGACACGCAGGATCCGACTGAGCCACTCCGGGACGCGCTGGAGCCAGTAGCTCAGGCCGATCGAGATCACGAGGTTGAGCGCCGTGTAGCAGGCCGCAAACACGACGGTGTTACGCATGACCGTCCAGAACGCGGGGTCCGCTCCGCTGAGCATGCGCTTGTAGTTGTCGATTCCGACGAAACGGCCACCCCCGAAGAGCGACCAGTCGAAGAAAGAGATCACGAGAGACGCGATCAGAGGCAGGACGATGAACAGCAGGAAGCCGGTCATGCCCGGAGCCAGGTAGACGAGGGCGCGCACGCCGTCGCCGCGCTTACCCGCGTCGCGCGCCTTCTTCGTGCGCTTCGAGGCCTTCGCCTCACCCGTATCCGCCGCGCCCGCTGGCGCCTCGCGGCCGGGTGTCACAGTGTCAGTGCTCATCAGCAGTGTCACCTTTCCATCACAGGGACCGTGGTGGGCCCGCCGGGCAGCGCCAACCATCGTCGTTAGCGCTAACGCCAAAGGACCCACTCAACGAGGCCGGGGAACCCGAGCAGGTCACCCCGGCCTCGTCAATGGGGAGCCGGACTCAGCCGGCGGAGTTCTGCAGATCGGAGAGGATATCCTGCGCGGTCTTGGTGCCGCGGAAGCCCTCGGGCGAGTACTGCTGGAAGGACGTGTTGATCTGGTTCCACGTCGTGGTCGTCACGAGCGGGGTGCCGTTCTCGAGGAGAACCTTCACCGCCTCGGCGCTGTCAGCAGGCTTGTTCGCGGCCCACTTGTCCATCGCGGACTCGACCGAGGGGACGGTTCCCTGCTTGTCCGCCACCGAGCCAATGACCTCGGGGGTGACCAGCTGCTTGAGAACGTCGAAGGCGGCCTGCTTGTCGGGGCAAGACTTCGAGATACCGAAGCCCGACCCCTGAATGACGGCTCGGGGCTGACCCGACGGGGTCGGAATGACCGCAACGCCAAGCTTATCGCCCAGCTCCTTCTCGAAGGAGCCGTACATCCACGGGCCGTCCACGATCATCGCGGCGGTGCCGGAGGTGAAGGCGGTCTGCGCGGGGCCGTCGTTGTCCGCAGCGTTCGGAGCAACCGCGACCTGCTCCTTGTGGACCAGGTCGAAAGCGAACTGGACGCCCTCGACGAACTTGGGATCCGTCAGCGTGTTCTTGCCATCCTTGGAGACCTGTCCACCAAAAGAAATGCCGAAGTCACCGGGCGCATTGCCCAGGAGGAGCGGCTTGACCGCCATGCCATACTTGCCGTCCCCCGTCAGAGCCTTGGCATCCTTGAGGAACTGGTCGGTCGTGTACGAGGTCGAGGGTGCCTGCAGGCCGGCCTTCTCGAACAATTCACGGTTGTAGTACAGGACGTCGGGCTCGGCGTCGTAAGGCAGGGCCAGCACCTTGCCGTCGACCGTCATGCCCTGCATCATCGCAGCGTTGTAGTCCGAGGCCTTAATGCCAGCGGCTTCCATGTAGGAGTCGAGAGGCTCGAGGAGGCCGGAGAGCTCCTGCGCACGAGCCGCCTGCGTGGTCAGGATGCAGGGCGCATCCGAGGCAACCATGCGAGTCTTGACCTTGGTCCAGTAATCGTTGAAGGCCGGGCCGTCGAAGGTCAGGGAGAAGTTAGGGTCCTTCTCCTTGGCAGCATCGATGAAGGACTGCCACTGGGCGCGGTCATTGTCCGTGGAGACCCATGTGTACATCTGGTGGACCTGATCGGAACCGGAACCACCGCTGGACGAGGTGCTTCCCGATCCGCACGCGCCTGCGAGCAGGGCGAAGGCCGAGGCGGTCGCACCGAGTGCGAGGAACTTGGAGATAGTGGGGCGCACGATGCGCTCCTTCCTTGTCAGGGCACCGGGAGTTCCAGTGGTCGCGTCGCCTCTCTGTAACGCGGTTTGGGGAACCTACCCTCACGTGCCGTCTCTCGTCATTGAAATTGACAGGACAACTATACCATTCCCCAACCTGCGCACACAACCCTGATTTTAACTTCGATCACATTCATCCATTAACTCTCACTATCCTATGAAACTTCGTAGGAACGCAGGCAACAGGGTTTTCAATCGTTTCCATCAAACTCTTGCCGATCTGTCACTCATTCAGCTGGATTAAAGAGGGATTTTAGTCTGCGAGCACACCTCGCAGCGCCTCATCCAGGGAAATCTCCGCGCCACCAATCATGGCCTCCAGGCTCTCGAGCGTGTAGTGCGACGGGCCTGCCAGGAAGGCGACCATCGCACCGACCTCCGCCGGATCCACTCCCATGCGAGCCGCCCACGCGCGCCGGTACAGGCGCAGCTGAGTCACGAAATAGGCGACCTTGTCGGGCTTGGTCGAATCGGTCACCGGGCGGCCGCTCTTCCAGTCGACGACCAGGTAGCGCGGCCCATCGCCGCGTACGCGCTCGAACACGGCGTCGATACGGCCCTGGACGGACACGCCGCCCACCTCGACCGAGAAGGCTTCCTCAATCGCGACGGCCCGGTAGTCCGACAGCACTCCCGCCACAAAGGCACGGAAATTCTCGCGCAGCCGCTCTAGGCGCTCGCGTTCACCATCCGTCAGCAGGGCCTCCTCCGCCCCATCGTCGCCGCTAGCCAGCGCCGTGTCATCGCCCGCGACCACGTCGGCACCCGCAGTGATCTCCGAGGCCGGGTCCGCGGAGGCCAGGTGAAGCTCGCGCTCCACCCACGCGTGAAACACCGTGCCCAGCGCTGAGAACGAACTGGGACGCGTGGGCATCGGGCGACGCATATCGCGTGCGAACTCCTGTGCATCCTGCAGGAGTGCCGACACGGACGTCGCCGGAACGCGCTCGGCCCACAGGTCGACGATCGGCGTTTCCCGAGACAGGTGGTACTCCTCGATGAGAGCGACCGTATCGCGCACCGCGGGATCATCACCCAACTGCGCCAAGGCCTCGTACACGTCCTGATCCTCAGGCATCGCGTCAATCTGCGCTTCAACTGCCTGCGCCGCTGCCGAGGCGCGCTGACGCGAAGGCCCCGGATCCTGCGGGAAAGTCTCGAACTCGCGCACCCCCGCGGCGGGTTCATCGTCTTCGTCCTGATGCGGAATCGGGGCTATCAGACACCTGCCCTCCCCCACCGAGGACTCACCGGCGAGGTCACGCCAGCGCCCGTTGGACCACATCTGCGGGTCTTCGATGGTGCCAACCGAGCCAGACGAGGCATCCGGAGTATGCCCAAACAACTGCGCGCTGGCCTCCATCAGGTAGCGCGACGGATGCGTCACCTTTTTGTTAAAGCCAGACGTCCACGAACCCACCAGCAGCTGAGCGCTACGCGCGCGCGTCATCGCCACGTAGGCCAGGCGCCGTTCCTCGCGCTCCGCGTGTTCCCCGAGGGACGCGCCATACTCGCCCTCCAGCCACTTCTTGAAGGCAGTTGACGGGTTCTTTTCCCCATCAACGTCAAATTCGAAGGGCGGTAGGTCCACGCGGTCCCCGCGCAACGGGTGCGGTAGTGCACCAGCACTGGTCACCCATGCGGTATTCGCGGGAGGATCGTCGATCCACGACCGACTTTTGCTCTTATGCATCGGGAAGGAGCCATCGGCCAAAGCGAAGACAACAACCCCGTCCCATTCCAGGCCCTTCGAGCCGTGGACCGTCAAGATCTGGACAGCGTTCGGATCCGGCTCGCCCAGCGGCCCCTCCAGCCCATCCTCGCGTTACTCTGGCCTGGCCGGACACGCCAGGAAGGCCCCGAGGGACGCACCCGGCGTTTCCTTCTCGTATGCCGCAGCGACAGAAATGAACTCATCGAGTGCCGCGCGCCCACCCATCGACAGCGGATCCGCGATCACGTCATCGAGCGTGCCCATGATGAGGATTGCTCGCTCGACCTGCTCGGTGATGGAACGCCCCACGCCCTCACGAACCTGATGCAGGCGCTGGCCCAGCAGCCGCACGCGGCGCACTGCTTCCTCACTGATCGCGGGATGTCCCTCAGCCGCCCAACCGGGCGCTGGCGGGTTATCGACAGCATCCAAGAGCACGGCCTGGTGCGGGCTTGCCCCCTCCCCGCGCGCCAGGATCCGAGCCCAGTCACCCAGAGCCATCAAGTCGGCCGCCCCCAGGTCAATGCCTGCCAGCAGACGCGCGAGCCACGGGGACGCTTCGACGTCGTAGGCCAGCTCCAGCGCGGCGCGCACGTCCTGGACGGCCGGCTGATCGAGCAGACCGCCCAGGCCGACGATCTCCGTGGGAATGCCCGCCTCGCGCAGCGCGTCATCGATCAGCGGAAAATCACGACGCTGCCTACTGAGCACGGCGACGCTCCGGCGCTGACCGCCCTTAGTCGGCTGCGAGCGCACCCGCCGCACGAAATCAACCATCGCGCCCAGGGCCTCGTCGTAGTCCTGCGTGAAGGCAATGTCGACGGTTCCTGAACCCGCGCCGCCCCTGGGGACCAGGACCGGAGACTGTGCCTTCAGCTGCTGCTTGCTCACCTGGAAGGAAGGTACCTCCCGCAGGGGTGCTGCCACCCTGTTCGCAGCGTCCAGAATCGACACATCGTTGCGCCACGCGGTCGACAGCGTGAGCGTCTGTCCTTCTTCGGGCGCGCCCGTCTGGAAACGATCCAGGAAAGACTCCAGCGACGAGGCCGAGGCCCCTCTCCAGCCGTAAATGGCCTGATTCGGGTCGCCCACCGCGGTCACCGCGTGATCCGCGAAGAGTATCGACAGCAGATCCATCTGGATGACGGAGGTGTCCTGGAACTCGTCGAGGAGGACCGCGCGGAACTCCTCACGTAGAGACTCACGCACCGCAGGAGCTTCGCGCACGATGCGCGTGGCCAGGACCAGCTGATCGGAAAAGTCCAGGACGCCCATGTCACGCTTGCGCTGCTGGTAGACCTCGATGGGGTCGAGGAGGGCAATGCGGCGCCGATTCACGTCAATGGCATCGCGAGACTTACTGTTCCCGCGCCCCACCTGCTCCAGCTCGCGCCCGAATTCCTCCAACGCCTCACGAGCACTGCCCACCGTGTATCCGTGCTCTGCGATCTCGCCTGCCAGGTGCAGTACCTGCTCGACGACGCCGGTCGGTGTGAGCGTGTCATCCAGGTCGGTGGGCCACGCCTCGACGATCTGAGTCATCAGGTCGATCGCGCCAGCCTCGGAGAGCATCGAGAAATCGGGGTCGAGGCCGATGCGCATCCCGTGCTCGGAGACAATGCGTTCCGCAAAGGAGTTGTATGTCAGTGCCACAGGGTCTTCGTCGAGGCGCTCACGCAGCCGGGGCATCTCGCGCGACAGCAGGCGGATGCGTTCGCGCAGGCGCTCCCCCAGCTCACCCGCAGCCTTGCGCGTGAAGGTCAAACCCAGGATCGACGACGGGCTCAGGTCCGGATGGTTCGCCAGGAGCCAGAGCACGCGCATGGACATGGTCTCGGTCTTACCAGACCCCGCCCCCGCCACGACGAGGAGGGGACGGCGCGGGGCCTCGACTACTCGCACCTGCTCTGGCGTCGGAGTCTTCGTCGCATCGACGATTGCCTGGATCTGCAGAGCACCGAGATTCATTGCACAATCCTTTGCCACGTCACTCCACCACCTTGTGGCCGCGCTCGCGCGCCGGGCACAGCCGATCGAAGGGACAGAACAGGCACGCCGTCTCCGAGGGGCGTGCCTCAAAGTAGGGTCCACGCGCGTCCGCCACGACCGCACGAAGCTTGGTGTGCCATTCCTGCAGGGTCTCGCCCTCCAGGGCTGACTGGTCGAAGGTCTTTGGCTTATCGCCACCGAGCAGGGCAATGCGAGCCCCCGCGACCTTTTCGCCCGAAGCGATCAAGGCCATCTGATATGCCGCTAACTGCGCGTTATCGGGGACGTTCTTCGCCGTATATCCGCTCTTTCCCGTCTTCAGGTCGGTGACACGCACGCCCTCATCAACGTGTTCGAGGCGATCCATACGGCCGCGGATCGTGACGCCATCAACCTCAGCGCAAACCGACTGCTCGACCTCGACCCGGCCGGGAACGCCCTCCACGTAGGACGCCAGGTTGTTCACGATGTCGCGCGCGTGGCGGTCGGCGACGCGCCCCGCCCACGTGTCCAGGTTGTAGCCCAGCTCATCGATGCGCGCCTCAAGCACCTCGGTCAGTTCCTCTGGCGTGCCGTGTGGATGTTCCTCGGCGACCGCGTGAACGAGGGTACCCAAGCTGGCTGCAGCGTTCGACGGTCCGTCGGCTCCGATGGCGGTGAGGAACCATCGCAGCGGGCACGACAGCGCACGCTCGAACTGCGAGGGAGACAGCGTGATCTCACCCGTGTACTCCTCCTGAGTCGTCGGGGTACCGCCTGCCCCCAGCCAGCGATCCGGCTGCGCCGCAAGCACACCTTCGCGCGCCATGAGTGCCAGCAGGGTGGCGGCCAGCTGCGCATCGGCTGGCTCGTCGGGGTTGGCGGCGCGCGCCCGCAGGTCCGCGATGTGCCCGGACAGAGACAGAGGTGCCTCCACCGGATCCACCGGCACGATGTCGTTCTCGCGCGGCGTGCCCGCCAGGCGTGCCACCAGATCGAAAAACACCGAGGGCGCCGCGTCCTCCGAGCGCACCGCACCGGCATGCACAATGCACCGTGAGCGCGTCACGGCCGCGACAAACAGGCGATATTCATCGTCCAAAACCGCGCGCCGGGCGGCCCGCGTCGAGTCGATGAGCTCCTCGCGCCCATCCTCGCCCACGGCGACGCGACCCGCACCCACGTCCGCAAGCAGGTCGGCGCGCAGGATCCGGTCGCGCAGCCGCAGATTCGGCCACGCCCCGTCCTGCAGGCCAGCGAGGACGACGACCTGCCAGTGGCGGCCCATCGCCTGCGCGGGAGTGAGGACTTCGACGCCACCGGGGCGCACGCCCACGCGCGAAATCGTGTCGATCGGGACCGAGCCGGACAGCAGCTCAGACGCGAAGCGGACGGCGGAGCCCGCGGGGTTGCGTTGCTCCCACACGTCGGCAACGCGTAGGAGAGCCACGACAGCGTCCAGCTGATCGTCGTACCAGCCCGACGACTCATCCGACGCGATAGCCCGCGCGCGCCATTCGCCCGCCACTCCGGAGGCCTCCCAGAGCGACCACAGGCGCTCCTGGGGGCGAGCGCTGCCGCTCATCCCCAGCTCCCACAGGCGTACCGCGGTCTCGAGGGGGCGCGCGAGCATGGAGGCGGCCTGGGCACGCTTGCCGCCCGCCTGCTCAGCCTGTTCAAGGGCAGGCCGCCACGTCTGCGGGTCACTGACGAGGTCCGCCATGGTCAGCGGGATCAGCGGCGCCTCGTCGCCCGCCTCCTCGGCGGCCTGGGCGCGCGCGGCGTTCAGACGGCGCAGCAGGCGGTGGACGGCGAGGGCGTCGGCGCACACGAGGGGCGAGGGCAGCAGGCGCTCGGCGAGTTCGCGGCGCGCGGCCGCCTCCGTGTCACTCTGTCCCGTCGGCATGGTCACCAGGTCCAGCAGCAGGCGCGTCGTAGGCTGAGTCGCGAAGTCGAAGGCACGGCTACCTCCCGCGACCGGCACGCCCCCGCGCGCCAGGTAGCGGCTAGTTTCGGCGACCATCGACGAGCTGCGCACGATGACGACCTGCTCCGAAAAATCGATGCCGTCGTGCAGGTGGTGGGCCCGCAGGGCACGCGCGATGAGCGCACCCATCTGCGAGGGCGTGGCACCCAGGTGCGTCACCAGGCGTCCCTGGGGCGCATCGTCCGAGACACCGGCCTCTCGCCGGGCGGGCGATCCCGACTGGGCGATGCGCGCGCAGGCCTGGCGCGCCAGCTCACGCACGGCACGGGACATGTCGTAGACCTGGCCGAGCTCCGCAATCTCAACGCCGAGGAGGGAAGCGAGCCTACGGTCCAAGTGCGGTTCGCCGCCGCGATATCCGGCCACGGCCACGTCGGAATCCGAGAAGGCGACGATTCGGGCACCCGCGTCGCGGCACGCTGCCAGCAGCGTCAACGTCGACGGCGTGCAATCCTGCAGGTCATCAACGATCACCACGTCGGGCACCGGGCAGGGCGCCTGCACCCCGCGAGAGGGCGCATCCTTCTCCCACGCATCGATCAGCTCAGCCGCGAGCGCCTGGATGCGCGACAGGTCCACACGCAGGGTCTGCAGGTACTCCGGGGAGTGCTCGGGCCCCTCCTCCAGCGCGGCGATGATCGCGCCCGCCCCCTGCCACTCCGGCCGACCAAACCTGGCCCCGGCCTCGGACAGGGCGGACGCGTCCATCCCGGCCTCGCCCGCGCGGGCCACCAGGTTGCGAAGCTCCGCTCGGAACGCCGGCATCGCGCGCATCTGCGGGCCGATATCCTCTGGCCACGGCGCCTCCACCGACTCCAGGGCCTCGGCGAGCATCTGATCCTGGGCCGCGCCCGTCACCAGCTCCACGCCCTCCAACGGCACGTCGCGCTGGGTGCGCCACGTGGCCACCACCTGATACGCGAAGGAGGCGGGCGTGCGCACCGGGCGAACCACGTCCGGGCCGAGAGCCTGGGCGCGCGGAGTCAGCACATCGGCTCGCGTACGATCGGGAGCAAGAATCAGCGCGCTGCGCCCCCGAGAGGCCGCCTGCTCGAACACGGCCAGGGCACACGTCGAGCGGCCCGACGACGGGGCACCACGCGCAATCACGTCACCCAAGCGCGCCGCGTCCACAACCGCACGCTGGCGCGCGTTCAGCTCCGGCAGACGCCACCAATCGGCGCCGCGGCTGCGCAACCTGACCTGAATTTCGCTCATAACGCAATACTCGCAGACCCCACCCACATCTGCGGCACATATGATGGGCGTGACGACATTTACCAGCAAGGAGTCATCATGGAGATCTTCATCGGCATCCGCGACAACACGCGTCAGCTCGGTCTCGACGTCGACATGACCGAAAGCGAGCTCATGGCCAAGGTTCACGAGGCCCTTGCCGCCACCAACGGCGTCCTCGACCTCACCGACACCAAGGGCCAGCGCACCCTCGTGCCCGCCCAGGCCCTCGCATACGTGCAGGTCGCCGCCAAGTCCGAGCGCCGCGTCGGCTTCGCGATCCACTGATGCGCTGATCGCGCCCACACGAACGAGGCCGGGGAACCCGGGCGGTCACGATGTCGCCCGAGGAACCCCGGCCTCGTCAATGCCTGCGGCCTCAGGCCTTCAGGTGAATGTCCCTCATGCGCTCCCCGTGGCGCTTAATCACGTACTCCGTGATCTCATCGACGTTCTCCGGGGAGACCGCCAGCGACGGGTAGGTGAACAGCGTCGCGCGCACAAGGCCGAGGGCCTCGCCCGCCACGCGACGACCCCACAGGGACAGACGCGAGGACAACTGCTCATCCGCCTCGATCTGCGGGCCCAGATGCGCGCGCACCCAGTGTCCCTGTTCGAAGGGCCACACGTCCTCGATCCCCTCAAACAGGCCGTGCACCTGCGCGACGCGGATCAGCATGTCGCCCAGCATGCCGCGCGTAATGAACGTCTTGACAGCTCGCTCCGCGAACGTCGTGGGTCGCGTGCGCGCATCCAGATCGTCGTACGCGCCCGAGAACGCGTCGGCGGCCGCCAGCAGGTCAAAACCGCGATGCTCGCTCCACACTTCCAGCTGCTGGTAGAGCTTGAAGCACCGCGCCGCCATGCGCGCATGCTCCACGTGGGCCTCAAACGTGGGGGCCTGCTCGCCGTCCTTCGCCAAGCGCGTCATAAACGCGAGCGACGAATAGGCGAGAATACCAAGGACTTCAGCGTCGTCGGCGGGGACGGAATCAAACTCGTGTGCCATGGCTCCAGCATAGTGCCTGACAAGCCGCGCGGTGTGGTGCATTCGCCCCTCTTCTTGACATTTGGCGGTCTTCCCTGTGACCAGCCCCTCCCCCGCGAACTGCTCCCACACGATTACACTGAAAGACGACCACCGGACGACCGGTCGCATTTTTGAATAGGTAACACGTACGCGCGGACGCGAATCCCCGCGCCAGATAATGCGCGATCGGCACCGACCCCAACCCCGGAATAGCCCGGGAGACAAGGTAGATCGTGACCAACACGAGCACTGAGGCAACCGTGCCCACCCCCGACGTCGACGCCACCGAAAAGGCCACCCCGGCCTCGTCCGTCGAATACTCCGCAGGCGTCGTCCGCCTCGGCAACATCAAGCCCGCAGCTCCCGAAGAGGAAGAAGCCACCCCGGATATCACGGGCAAGGGCGAGGACCTCGACAAGAAGTCCTTCGCCGACTTCGGCGTCACCGACCCCATCGTTGACGCCCTCGAAGACAAGGGCATCACGCACCCCTTCCCGATCCAGGCCCTGACCCTCGGCCCCGCGCTGGACCGCCACGACATCATCGGCCAGGCCAAGACCGGCACCGGCAAGACCCTCGGCTTCGGCATCCCCGTCCTCGAGGACGTCATCGCGCCCGACGAAGAGGGCTACGAGGACCTGCTCAACCCGAACAAGCCGCAGGCTCTGATTATCCTGCCGACCCGCGAGCTCACCAAGCAGGTCGCCCAGGACCTGCGCGAGGCCGCCAAGTACCTGTCGACCCGCATCGTTGAAATCTACGGCGGCGTCGCCTTCGAGCCCCAGATCGAGGCCCTCCAGCGTGGTGCCGACATCGTCGTGGGCACGCCCGGCCGCCTCATCGACCTGCTGCGCAAGGGCCACCTGCACCTGTCCGGCGTCGAGAACGTCGTCCTGGACGAGGCCGACGAGATGCTCGACCTGGGCTTCCTGCCCGACGTCGAGACGCTGCTGGGCCGCGTCCCCGAGAACCGTCACACCATGCTGTTCTCCGCGACCATGCCCGGCCCCGTCGTGGCACTCGCCCGCCGCTTCATGGTCCAGCCCACCCACATCCGCGCGCAGGATCCCGACGACCAGAACCAGACCGTCAACACGGTCAAGCAGGTCATCTACCGCGTTCACGCCATGAACAAGGTGGAGGTCGTCTCGCGCATCCTCCAGGCCGAGGGTCGTGGCCGCACCGTCATCTTCTGCCGCACCAAGCGCACCGCCGCCCGCCTGGGCGAGGACCTCACCGCCCGCGGCTTCGCGGTCGGCGCGCTGCACGGCGACCTCGGCCAGGGTGCCCGCGAGCAGGCGCTGCGCGCGTTCCGCAACGGCAAGGTCGACGTCCTGGTCGCCACCGACGTCGCCGCGCGAGGCATCGACGTCGACGACGTCACGCACGTCCTCAACTACCAGTGCCCCGAAGACGAGAAGATCTACATCCACCGCATCGGCCGCACGGGCCGCGCGGGCAACTCGGGCACGGCCGTCACCTTCGTCGACTGGGACGACACGCCGCGCTGGTCGCTGATCTCCAAGGCCCTGGGCCTGGGCGTGCCGGATCCGCTCGAGACCTACCACACCTCCCCCCACCTGTTCACCGACCTGGACAT
>JAHYYD010000249.1 GCA_019425105.1 Actinomycetota bacterium | reverse complement strand
GAGCATCATGTGCGCGATGTTGTACTTCGGGTGGACGATGAACACCAGTGCGACGTGCATGACCACGAAGAAGCAGTAGAACGCCATGCCCAGGAAGTGGATCGAACGCGCCGTCTGGCGGTTGCGGAAGATCCTGACATACTTCGGGAAGCGTCCCGCGAAGGTGGGGGACATGATGGGGCCGGTCGCGATCATAAGGGGCGCGACGATGAAGACGACCGTGAAGTACATGAGCTTCTGGAGGGCGTCATAGGGCTGGAAGTGCTCGATGGAGGGGATCTGCAGGCCCATGTAGATCTTCGCACTCTCCCAGGCCTCGGGGAAGATAGACCACGAGGTGGGGACGATGCGTCGCCACTGGCCCGTCCCGAAGAGGAGGGCGACGTACACGAAGCCGTTGAGGAGCCAGATGGCCGTGACGAGCGCGTGCCACGCGCGGCCCAGGCCGATCTGTCCGCGTCCGGGCAGGGAGATCAGCGGGTGCAGGTTGCGCTGGTCGTCGCGCGCCGTGAACTCGCCGGGGACGGTCGACACCTTGTCCTTGGTGAACTTGAGCCACTCGGATCCGGGTGTGCAGTGATTGTTCCAGTACAGACGCGGGTGCGATGCGAGGACCTCCCAGCCCGAACGGATGAGGAAACCCATCATCACGAAGTTGATGAAGTGGGTGATCCTCAGCCAAGCGGGAAAAGTGTCGAGGTCGACGGCACCGGCTGCGCTGGCCATTGCTGCGAGCGCGTGCATTGCGGTTCCTCCTGTGTGGCGTGAACGATAGAACGCCTCGCATATTAGAGGGGAAATGCGCACATAAATAGCTGTCAAGTCATGTTCTAGTGCAGTGAGCTACAAGTTGTCCACTTGTTAAGCGATATTTGAGTTGGGAAAAGCCAGTCTTTTAGAAAAATGAATGTTGATAAAATGCGGATTGAAGCAATGAAAAACGAGGCCGGGGCCAGGTCGTGCGATGCAACCCAGCCCCGGCCTCGTCCCCGGAGATGTGAATGGCCTACAGACGCGGGATGTTGCGCATGTTGGAGGTGGCCATTGAGAAGGCCTCGGCGATGCCGCGGTTGAGGACGATCTTACTCATCGCGGTCGCGAAGCCGACGACCTGGCCGCCCGTGATGGCCGGCGGGAGCGAGAGTGCGTTCGGATCCGTGATGACCTCGATGAGAGCGGGGCCGGGCGCTGCGAATGCCTCGCGGTACGCGTCCTCCAGGCGAGACGCGTCCTCGACGCGCTCCGCGTGGAAACCAATTGCGCGGGCGATCTCCGCGTAATTCGTATCAGGGACATCCGTCTGGAAGTCTGGGAGGCCGTTGACCAGCATCTCCAGCTTCACCATGCCCAGCGTCGAATTGTTGAAGACGACCACCTTGACCGGCAGGTCGTACATCTTCGCGGTGATCAGCTCTCCGAGCAGCATCGAGATGCCGCCGTCGCCCGACACGGACACGACCTGGCGATCCGGGTAAGCGACCTGAGCGCCCAGGGCCATCGGCAGGGCATTCGCCATCGACCCGTGCAGCAGCGAACCGATGAGGCGGCGCGTGCCGAGCGGATCAATGTAGCGGGCGGTCCACACGTTGCACATGCCCGTATCCGCGGTGAAAATCGCGTCCTTCGCGGCCGTCTCATTGAGGAGGTGGGCGGCGTACTCGGGGTGGATCGGACGCATCTTCTCCACGTTGCGCGTGTAGGCACCCACGGGGGCGTGCATGATCTCCGAGTGCTTCTTGATCTTCGACTTCAGGAAGGAATCGGAACGGTTCGCGCGCAGGTGGGGGAGGAGTGCCTCGATGAAGGGCTTGACCTGCGCGTGGATCGCGAGGCCGACGTCCGTGCGGCGGCCCAGCTTCTCAGCGTGCGTGTCCACCTGAATGGTCGGGGTGTCCGGCAGGAACTGGTCGTAGGGGAAGTCGGTGCCCAGCAGGATCAGCACGTCGGCGTCGCTCATGCCCTCGGCGGCCGCGCCGTAGCCCAGCAGGCCCGTCATGCCCACGTCGAAGGGGTTGTCGTACTGGATGAAGTGCTTGCCGCGCAGCGAGTGCCCGATCGGGGCCTTCAGTGCGTCCGCCAGGGCGATGACCTCGTCGTGGGCGCCCTCGACGCCCGCGCCGGCGAAGATTGCGACCTTATCCGCCTTGTTCAGAAGGGCTGCGGCCTCTTCAACGTCAGCGGCGTTGGGAGTCAGCGTCGCGGGACGTGCGGGCGCGTAGGTGGGGATGTGCTCGACGGCCTTGAGGTCCGAGACGTCGCCGGGCAGGGTGATGACCGAGACGCCGCCCAGGCCGACCGCGTGGCGGATCGCCGAGTTCACGGTGCGCGGCGACTGCGCCGCGGAGGAGATGAGCTCGTTGTAGACCGAGCACTCCTCGAAAATGCGGTCCGGGTGGGTCTCCTGGAAGTACATCGTGCCGATCTGCACGCTCGGGATGTGCGAGGCGATGGCCAGGACGGGTGCGCCCGTGCGGTTCGCGTCGTACAGGCCGTTGATGAGGTGCAGGTTGCCCGGGCCGCAGGAACCTGCACACACGGCGAGCTTGCCGGTGAGCTGAGCTTCGGCCGATGCTGCGAACGCCGCCGCCTCCTCGTGGCGCACGTGGATCCAGTCGATGCCGCCCTTCTTCGAGCCACCGGTCTTGCGCACGGCGTCGACGATAGGGTTGAGTGAATCGCCGACAATGCCGTAGATCCGGTGAACCCCCGCGTCGACAAGCTGGTTCACGATCTGTTCCGCGACGTTCATGCCATCTCCTTAAAATTGCTGGCTGTGACCTGGTGAAACCACCATAGGCATGACTAAGGTCCTATGTCGCTTCAGCGTGATTGACGGATCAAGATGAGGTGTCGGTGGAACAGGCCAGTGTTCCTCCGATAGGATGGCACCGCCCCAATAGCTCAGTCGGTCAGAGCAGCGGACTCATAATCCGTGGGTCGTCGGTTCAAGCCCGACTTGGGGCACC
>JAHYYD010000248.1 GCA_019425105.1 Actinomycetota bacterium | reverse complement strand
CGACCACGGCCTCGTGAGCGGAATCTAGACGGGAGCGACGCATGATTGACGCACTGACGACCCTCCTGTCCTCACCGATGATGCAGCGTTCACTGCTCGCTGCCCTCATCGTGGGCCTCACCGCCCCGATTATCGGCACGTATCTCGTGCACCGCAGGCTCGCGATGCTCGGAGACGGCATCGGGCACATCTCTCTGACCGGCGTCGCGCTCGGCTGGCTGGTCGGCACGTTCGCAAACGTGAGCCCGGCCGACTCGTGGGCGGTCCCCGGAGCGGTGATCATCTCACTGCTCGGCGCGATCACGATTGAGCTGGTGCGCCAGAGCGGCCGCACGTCCGGGGATACGGCCTTAGCCATGCTGTTCTACGGCGGCATCGCCGGCGGCGTCCTGCTCATCGGCCTGGCGGGCGGCACCTCCGCGCAGCTCAACTCCTACCTCTTCGGGTCGATCTCGACCGTGCGATGGAGCGACATCACGCTCATTACGATCCTTGGTCTGGCGATCGTGGCCCTCGGCGTGGGATTGGCACCCGCGCTCTTCTCGGTCACCAACGACGAGGACTTCGCGCGCTCAACGGGCCTGCCCGTGCGCACGCTCTCCCTCCTCATCGCGGTTCTCTCGGCGCTGACGGTCGCCGTCGCGATGCGAGTCGTCGGCTCGCTGCTCGTCAGCGCCCTCATGGTCATCCCCGTCGCCATCGCACAGCTGGGAGCGCGTTCGTTCCGCTCGACGATGGGCATCGCGATGGCACTGGGCGTCGTCATTTGCACGGCGGGACTGTCCCTGACCTACTTCGTCGACCTCTCCCCCGGCGCAACGATCGTTGTGGGAGCAATCGCTCTGTACGCTATTGGTTTCGGGATCAGGGCTATTGTGGATCGTACACGCAGGGTGCGCAGGATTCGCGCGGCACGCAGCCACAACCAGCACCCTGAGCACGACCAGACCGCTCACTCGAACGCATGACGATGGAGGCAACACCATGCAGCGCATGACGAAGCAGCGTCAAGCAGTCCTCGACGAGCTGACGCGCGTCAACGACTTCCGCAGCGCCCAGCAGATCTTCGAAGACCTGCACCTGCAGGGACAGCGCGTGGGGCTGGCGACCGTCTACCGCTCGCTCCAAAGCCTCGCAGAGGACGGACGAGTCGACACGCTGCGTTCCTCCGACGGTGAGGCCCTCTACCGCTCCTGCACGACGCACCACCACCATCACCACCTGGTGTGCCGCAAGTGCGGTTTCACCGAGGAGATCGAGCAGTCGCAGATCGAGGCGTGGGTAGACTCCGTGGCAACTGCGCACGGCTTCAGCGACGTCGAGCATTCGCTGGAACTGTTTGGCGTGTGCAGCTCCTGTCGTTCTCAGGGCTGACGCAGCGTTATATGGACGAGGAGGCCCGGGAGGCGGATGCTCTCCCGGGCCTTTTCTCTCCTCTTTTCCTGGGTTAGGATAGGCTTCGTTTGCTGAGCCTCACTCTGGGAGCGTCATGTTTGCCGCCGGTATCGACTCCATGGTCCCCGCCTTCGCACGCGAGGGCGTCTGGCTCTTCGTGTTCCTCTTCGTGGTCGTTTTCTTCCGCGCGCAGCTCACCTATTGGCTAGCGCGAGGTGCCGCCTCCGGCGCGGTTCGAGCGAACGGGCGGCGCGGCCTCGTCGGCGCCATTGCACGCTGGTTTGACGGCCCTATCCCTCGTAAGGGCGCGGCCATCCTGGACAAGTGGGGAATCATCGTCATTCCCTTGTGCTTCCTGACGGTCGGCATCCAGACCGCCGTCAACGCGGGCGCGGGCCTCGTGCGCATGCGCTGGAGCACCTACACGTTCGCGATGATCCCGGGGTGCGTCCTCTGGGCTCTCCTGTATGGCCTCGGCACGCTCGCGGTCTTTGCGGCGGCGATCCGCGCGCTCGCTGGCTCCCCCTGGGGTTGGGCGGGCCTCGCCCTCATCATCGCGCTCATCGCCGCGAAGATCGCGTGGGGGCGCCGTAAGCGTCGTGCGGTCAGTGCCGCACTTGATCCAGGTGCAGCAGACAACGCCTAGGAGTCCTAGGAGCCAGCGACACGGTCGATCGCGCCGCCGAAGCGACGGTCGCGGCCCGCGAACTCCTCCAGGCAGCCCCACAGCTCTTCGCGGTCGAAGGCCGGCCAGGGCGTGTCGACGAACATCATTTCGGCGTATGCCATCTGCCACAGCAGATAGTTGGAGAGGCGCTGTTCGCCCGATGTGCGGATCATGAGGTCGACGTCGGGAACATCGGGCAGGTAGAGGTGGCGCGACAGCGTCTTTTCGGTGACGCCGCGCGGGCTCAGGCGCCCGGCCGCGACATCCTCGGCGATGGACCTGGCGGCATCCGCGAGCTCAGCGCGCCCGCCGTAGTTGACGCACATGATGAGGTCGAGGGTCTTGCAGTGCGAGGTTGCCCGATCGGCTTTTTCCAGCGCGTTGATGACGCTCTTCCACAGCTTGGGTCGCCGCCCACTCCACCGCACGTGCACACCCCACTCGGCGAGCTGGTCGGTGCGCCGCGCGAGCACGTCGGAGGCGTAGTTCATGATGAACGAGACCTCGGCGGGCGAGCGCTTCCAATTCTCGGTGGAGAAGGTGTAGACGCTCAGGTAGCGCACGCCCGCGTCGATCGCACCCGCGATCGTATCCATGAGGGCATACTCCCCCGCCCGGTGCCCCTCGGTGCGCGCCAGGCCGCGGCTGTTGGCCCAGCGTCCGTTGCCGTCCATGATGAGGGCGACGTGCGCGGGCACCTCACCCTTTCGAAAGACGGGTGCCTCGCAGTGCCACTGGCCGGGCCCGAGCAGCGGCGCGGTGGGGTCGTTCGGTGCGCGGTCCATGGGGGTGGGTCGCAGGTCCGTCATGGGTGACTCCTATCGATGACGCTCAGCGAGCGCAGGCGGCGTTCCAGATGCCATTGAGTGTACGAGGAGATGAGGCCCGAGGCCTCGGTGCGCGCGTA
>JAHYYD010000247.1 GCA_019425105.1 Actinomycetota bacterium | reverse complement strand
ATGCGCGGAGACGGCGGGATTTGAACCCGCGAGGGGCTATGCACCCCTACCTCCTTAGCAGGGAGGCGCACTCGACCGGACTATGCGACGTCTCCAGTGCCGACTACTTTAGGGCATTTTTGCCGCGAGCGCGAACGTGCGCCCGCCGCGACGCCCACGGGCGGTCGGCTCGGCGGAGGGCGAGGGATTCGAACCCCCGGTGCCATTGCTGACACAACGGTTTTCAAGACCGTCTCTTTCGGCCACTCAGACAGCCCTCCAGACTCGGATCATCCTACAGGACTGGGCCCGGGGATGCGACCCTCGCATCCCCGGGCCCGAGCCCCTCAGAAAATTGATGCGTCAGCCGCGCAGGCCGAAGAAGTTCCAGGACTTCTTGTCGGGGGCCGGTTCCTCGGGGTGGTCGAGGAGGCCACGTGAGATCGCGGGCGCGGTCGGCGGCCAGAGCGGCACGCGGATCGCCAGCGTCGCCTGGATGGCGTGGTAGACGTCCCAGCGCGAGGACTTGGCGGGCTGCACGGTCTCGTTGTGGGTGCCGAGGCGGCGCACCCAGCGGCCGGGCTGGCTGATGAGGTAGTCGTGGATGTAGTCGACGAAGGAGCGGTAGCAGTGCTCGAAGTGCTCAACCTCGGAGACGCGCGCACCGTCGTCTAGCATCGCGCGGCGCACGGCGACGGCGGCGCACACGCCCTCGCAGACAACCCACTGCTGGTGCTCGTCTTCGCCGGGGATCGGGTCACCCTCGTCGTCCACGCCGGTGGAGAAGCCGGGGCAGGCGTCGGTGCGGCGCCATCCGTCGACGCGAGCGCGTTCGAAGAGCTCGGTGCCCATTTCGAGGAGGTAGTCGGGTACGTCCCACCCCATCGAGCGCAGCCCGGCGCGCACCTGCAGTGCGAAGCGCGCGAGCTGCATCGAGTGGCCGGTCACGTACCCCTCGTAGTAGCGGCGCCCGTCGTTGAGGAGCTTGCCGGCCTCGTGGTTGGCTTCCCAGTTTTCGTCGAAGTACTCCGGGATTCGCCATCCGTTCTTGGAGGCGACCTTGTAGGCGAAGGCTGCCATTTTCTCGGCGCGGTCGAGCCACTCGGGTTCGGTCGTGGCCTCGGCGGCGGCCATGTAGGCCTCGATCGTGTGGATGAGGGTGCCGAGCGTGTGGACGGGGAGGGCCTCGGTGAAGGCCTCGTCGTACTCATCCCAGACGCGCCCGTAGTCGTCGGTCCACAGTTCCTTCTGCTCCTCGAGCATGCGGTTGAGCAGCTCGTGGGCGCCGGGGCGGTCGGCGACGGTCGCGGCGGCCACGCCGAGCAGCGCGTACACGGTGTGGTACTGCGATTTCACGCGCGAGGCCTCGTCCCACGGCACGCCGTGTCCGTCCTCGTCGGGCTCGGGCTTGATGGCGAACCACATGCCGCCGTTGACGGGGTCCGTGAAGTAGTTGGTGAGTGCTTTGACGGCGTGGTCGGCGTAGCGGCGGGTGCCGGGCAGGCCCATGAGGGCGCCGAGCGAGAACACGTAGGCCATGCGACCTGTGACGGCCAGGTCGATGGATCGGGTCGGGTCGGGCTTTCCATCGGCGTCGAGGTGCGCGAAACCAGTCGCGACGATCGCGCCTTCAGCCTCTTCGATGAGCGCCTGCATGTGGGCGCTCAGCCAACGGTTATGTTCGATGGAATCAAACCATCCCACGGTGTTCCTCCTGACGACACAGTCACGGTCTTCGGTGACCGACATCTCATAGGATAGTCGGTCACTGCCGTTTTTGGGAAAACGTGCAGACCCCCTGTCCTCTCTCGGGGACGAGGCCGGGGCTGCCCCCGCTGCCACCTGCCCTTTTGCGCCCGCCCAGCCACGGCCTCGAACAAGGGAAAACAAGGAACGGTCCACGCCCTGGGACGGCGCTAGCCACAAAGCGGCGTAACGTGCAACACTGTCACTATGCATGAACGAGCTGGCACACGTGCCCTTCCAGAAGACCTCATCAACGTCGACGATGTCATCTCCGCCTACTACGACATCGTCCCTGACCCGACCGACGTGGGACAGCGCGTCGCGTTCGGAACGTCGGGCCACCGCGGCGCTTCGTTGGACGGTAAGTTCAACGAGGCGCACATCATCGCCATCACCGCGGCGATCATCGAGTACCGCGCCTCCCAGGGCATCAACGGTCCCCTGTTCATCGGCCGTGACACGCACGCCCTGAGCGAGCCCGCGTGGCGCACCGCCCTGGAGGTCCTCGCGGCCGCCGGCATCGACACGCGCATTGACTCGCGTGGCTCCTACACGCCGACCCCCGCCGTGTCTGTCGCGATCCTGGGCGCGAACGGCGCTCCTGCCAACCTGCGCACCGAGGGCGACGGCCTGGCCGACGGCATCGTCGTGACCCCCAGCCACAACCCGCCGCGCGACGGCGGCTTCAAGTACAACCCGCCTCACGGCGGCCCCGCCGACACCGACGCGACCGGCTGGATCGCGGCGCGCGCGAACGAGCTGCTGGATTCGGGCGAGTGGAAGAACGTTCCGCGCGTCACCGGCTCCGACCTGCTGCACGACCCGAACATCAAGCCCTTCGACTACCTGGAGTTCTACGTCTCGCAGCTGGACCAGGTCGTCGACATTGAGGCCATCCGCAAGGCGGGCGTGCGCATCGGCGCGGACCCGCTCGGGGGCGCGTCCATCGACTACTGGGCGGCCATCGGCGAGCACTACGGCCTCGACCTGACCGTCGTGAACCCCGAGGTGGATCCGGCGTGGCCGTTCATGACCCTGGACTGGGATGGCAAGATCCGCATGGACTGCTCCTCGCCCTACGCGATGGCGTCCCTGCGTCAGGCCATGACTCCCGACGCCGAGGGCAACACCCCCTACGACATCGCGACCGGCAACGACGCGGATTCGGACCGCCACGGCATCGTCACCCCCGACGGCCTGATGAACCCGAACCACTTCCTGGCCGTCGCCATCGAGTACCTGTTCACGCATCG
>JAHYYD010000246.1 GCA_019425105.1 Actinomycetota bacterium | reverse complement strand
CATGAGAATTGTCGTGTGTGTGAAGCATGTCCCCGACATGCAGTCCGAACGCCGTTTTGAGGGCGGCCGCCTAGTGCGCGGTGAGGACGATGTGCTCAACGAACTGGACGAGAATGCCATCGAGGCTGCTGTTCAGCTCAAGGAATCCGAAGAGGATGCGGGGCGTGAAGCCGAGGTTGTCGCGCTGACGATGGGCCCCGAAGACGCCGAGGACTCCCTCATGCGCGCCCTGCAGATGGGCGCTGACCGTGCCTTCATCGTCTCCGACGAGTTCCTGGAGGGCTCCGACGTCATTACGACCGCCTCCGTCCTGGCCGTCGCGATCGCGAAGATCGGCGAGGAGTGCGGCCCCGTCGATCTGGTGATCACCGGCATGGCGTCGCTGGATGCGATGACCTCCATGCTGCCCGGCGCGCTGGCCGCCAAGGCGCACATGCCGCTGCTGGGCCTCGCCCGTTCCTTGAGCGTCGAGGATGGCGCCGTGACGATTGAACGCGCCGTCGACGGCTACACCGAGATCGTGCGCGCCGCGCTGCCCGCGGTCGTCTCCGTGACCGACCAGATCAACGAGCCGCGCTACCCGGCCTTTGCCGCTATGAAGGCCGCCCGCAAGAAGCCCCTGGATCAGTGGGGCATCGACGACCTCGTCGAGGTTCCCGGCGGGGAGGGCCTCGTGATGCGCCGCGCGCTGACCGCCGTGACCCACGGCGAGGAGAACACCCGCGACGGTTCGGGCACGATCATTCAGGACGCCGGCGAGGGCGGGCGCGCTCTGGCCGACTACATCCTTTCGGTGGTGAAGTGACATGACGCAGCAGATGAGTTCCCCGATCCTCGTTCTGGCAGATCAGGCGGGCGATCACCTGACGCCCCTGGCCCGCCAGGCCGTGACGCTGGCTGCGTCCCTGACCAGCGCTGACGTCGTTGCCCTGTCCCTGGCCGCCACGCCCGACGTGGCAGCCCTGTCGGAGCTGGGCGCGACCCAGCTGCTGCATGCCGACCTGGGTGACGCCGGGCGTTCCTCGGTCGTGGCCTCCGACGCCGTGATCTCCGCACTGGCCACCGCCAGCTTCGGCCTGGTGCTCCTGTGCTCGGACTACCGCGGTCGTGAGATCGCGGGTCGCGTCGGTGCCCTCACCGAGGCCGGCGTAGTCTCCGGTGCCTCGTCCGTTGGCTTCGACGGCGGCGTCCTCCAGATCGGCAAGACTGCCCTGGGCGGCTCTTGGTCGATGCGCATCGTCCTCGAGGGACAGACTCCGATCGTCGGCATCGCCTCCGGCGTCATCGACGAGGCCCCGGTGGCCTCTCCCGTCGCCCTGACCGGGCAGGCCCTGTCCGTCGAGCTGAGCCCCGAGGCTTCCTCGATCCAGGTTGTTTCCAGCGTGCCCGACGAGGAGGAAGGCGTGTCCCTGGCCGATGCTTCCACCGTGGTGTGCGGTGGCCGCGGCGTGGACGGTGACTTCGAGCTGGTTCGCTCGCTCGCCGACGCGCTCGGCGGTGCCGTGGGGGCGACCCGCGTCGCCTGCGACGAGGGCTGGGCCCCGCGAGCCGAGCAGATCGGCCAGACGGGCCTGACGGTCACCCCGAACCTGTACATCGGCCTGGGTGTGTCCGGCGCTATTCACCACACGGTGGGTATGCAGTCGTCCGCTCACATCGTCGCCGTGTGCGACGATCCGGATGCCCCGATCTTCGAGATCGCGGACTTCGGCGTCGTCGGCGACGTGACCGAGGTCGTGCCTGCGGCCCTGGCTGCCATCGAGGAGGCGCGCTCCCAGGCGTGAGCGTCTATCTCGACCACGCGGCCACCACGCCGCTGCGCGAGTGCGCCCTCGAGGCGTGGACGCGCGCCCAGCGTGACCTGGCTGCCACCCCTGGCAATCCCGCCGCCCTCCACTTCGGAGGGCGGCGGGCCCGTCGCATGCTCGACGACGCGCGCGAACAGGTTGCGTGCGCTCTCGGGGCCGATATCCACGAGGTGATCTTCACGTCTGGTGCCACGGAGTCCGACGCGCTGGGCGTGATGGCTGCGGCCCGCGGCATGCGCGGGCGCGAACCCGGTCGCAACCTCATCGTCGTCTCGGGCCTCGAGCATGACGCTGTCGCCCACCAGCGCGAGGTCGCGTCACGAGAGGGGTTCGACTGGGAGGTCCTGCCCGTGGATGCGGGCGGCCTCTCAGTGCTGCCCACTGTCTCCGGTGACGAGGTTCCCGTCTCGTGGGACGGCCGCCTCGCGCTCGGATCCATGACCCTCGTGTCCTCCGAAATCGGTACGATCCAGCCGGTTGCGCACTTCGCTGAGCTTGTTCATGCCAGCGGTGGCCTCACACATTCCGACGCAGCCCAAGCCATTCCGACGCTGGACGTGTCCTTCACCGGCCTCGGCCTGGACCTCATGAGCGTTGGGGGGCATAAGATCGGCGCACCCGCCGGCACCGGCGTGCTTGTCGCACGACGCGGCATTCCCATGGCGACCGACCGACCCGGTGGCGGACACGAGCGCTCGATCCGATCAGGCACGCCCGACGTCGCGGGTGCCTGCGCACTCGCCGCCGCCCTCACCGAGGTCGCCTGCGAGCGCGCCGCCTTCTCGACCCGCGCGGCGGACCTGCGCGCCCACCTGCTGAGTCGCCTGCCGGACGGCGTGAGCGCGACGGTGGGGGAGTCGGCCTCGTCGAGTGCGATCATCCACCTCTCCCTGCCCACTGCCCGACCCGAGGCCGTCCTCATGGCCTTCGACATGGCCGGCATCGCCGTGTCCGCCGGGTCCGCCTGCCACGCGGGGGTGACGCGCCCCTCCGACATCGTCATGGCGATGGGGCGCAGCGACGAGCAGGCCCTCGGCGTCCTGCGCGTCTCCCTCGGTCACGACACGACCCGGGACGACATCGACGCCTTCCTATCCGCCCTGCCGATGGCGATCCGTGCGGGTGCCGCCCTGGACGGCATCACCCACGTGCGCAACGAACGAAACGAGGAACGCTAGATGCGAGTTCTGGCAGCACT
>JAHYYD010000245.1 GCA_019425105.1 Actinomycetota bacterium | reverse complement strand
TCGGGCACCATGGTGTCGCGCATCCTCGGATTCATCCGTAACGCGATGCTGATCGCGGCAGTCGGCGCGACCGCCGGCGGCGTCGGCGCCGCGTTCCAGACGGCGAACACGCTGCCCAACACCGTGTTCAACCTGCTGGCATCCGGCATCTTCGACGCCGTCCTGGTCCCGCAGATCGTGGGGGCGATCAAGCGCCGTCACGACGGTGACACCTACGTCAACCGGCTGCTCACCCTCGCGGGAACACTCCTCTTCCTCGTGACCTTTGCGACGATGGTGCTGGCCCCCGTGCTCGTCATGATCACGGCCGCCGGCTACACCGAGGACATACGTAACCTCGCGATTTTGTTTGCGCTGCTGTGCCTGCCCCAGCTCTTCTTCTACGGGCTCTACAACCTGCTGGGTGAGCTTCTCAACGCCCGCGAAATCTTCGGGCCCTACATGTGGGCGCCGGTTGTCAACAACGTCGTCGGCATCGCCGGCCTCGGCCTGTTCCTCGTGATCTGGGGCGGTGCGCCCGACGGCGGCATCCCCGCGGGCGACCTGACAGGCGCACAGTTCTGGGTGCTCGCCGGGTCCGCGACCCTGGGCGTCATCTGCCAGGCGCTGTGCCTGCTGTGGCCGATGCGTCGCGCGGGCGTGTCCTTCAAGCCGGACTTCCACTTCCGCGGAACCTCCTTTGGCTCGATGCCGCGCGTGGCAGGGTGGACGTTCGCGACCCTGGGTGTTTCTCAAGTCGGCGTCCTGTCGACGAACAACCTGGCGGCCATGGCCGACGGCTTCATCGGCCATGGCGGCGCGCAGGGCGGCGTCGTCGGCATCCTGGCCTACTCGACGGCCTTCATGATCTTCATGGTCCCGCAGTCGCTCATCACCGTGTCCCTGACGACCGCGATCTTCACCCGCATGGCCGGGGCCGTGGCCGACGGCGACGACCGGGCGGTGGCCGATAGCTACCACCTGGGCGTGCGCACGATCACGTCGCTGACCCTCGTCGCAGCAGCCATGCTCATGGCCGGATCCGTCCCCATGATGGAGATCGCGATGGCCGCCAAGGGCGGAGATCCCGAGGCCGTCACCGGCTACGCCCTCGTCCTGGCCTCGCTGATGCCCGGCGTCGCGTCGACCGGCATGGTCCTCATGAGCCAGCGCGTCTTCTTCGCCTACGAGAACGTCAAGCCCGTGTTCCTCATGGGCATCGGCCCCACCATCATCCAGGTCATCGTCGGCTGGTCCATGTACGCCCTCACCGGCGCACGCTGGTGGGTCGTCGCTGCGGCCCTCGGCGAGACCGCGTGCCGCCTCACGCAGGGCGTCATCGCCGTCGTGTGGGTTTCGCGCGAAAATAGGTTCGTGGATCGCGCGGGACTGCTGCGCTCCTACGTCTCCTACCTGGGCAGCGCGGTCGTCGCCGGCCTCGTCGGCTTCGGCGTCCTGTGGATCATGGGCATCCACACAGGCGTCTCCTCGACGCTGGGACGGATGGCGCTGGCGGGCGTCAAGCTCTCCGTCGTCTCGGCGGTGACCGGCCTCGTCTACCTGATCGTCCTGCGCTTCGCGGCCCCCCGCGAATCCGCTGCGATGATGCGCCCACTGCTCACGCGCCTGCACGTGCCCGCCGCTGTGGTGAACATCCTGGCAGCGTCTTCCACTGCGACCCCCGACCCAGCTGCGATAATGACGGGACACACACCCGACCAGACGGAGGATCCGATGGCTCCCACGCCCGAACGCACCGGCGACGAGAAGAAACTGCCGTCGTTCGACGAGGTCGTCGCCGACTCGCCGATTCCCGCTCCCCCGGTGCCCCCCGCCTCGTCGAGCGACGAATCGGTTGACGCTCCGCCCATTCCTGCCCCCGCCGAGGTCCCGGTGTTCGGCCCCGCGACGCAGGCTCCCGTCGAGAATCCCGTCGTTGCCGAGGCCATCGCAGCGCCCGCTGTTGAGGCCATCGCCCAGGCGCAGGGCATCCCCCTGCCCGACACTGACTCAATCCCCGGTCCCGATACCGACCCCATTCCGGCCCCCGACGCGGACCCGGCCCCTGAGCCGGACGGCCGATCAGTGGCCGAGTCCCTCGCAGAGCTGGGCGTCGAGCCCCTCACCGGTGCCACGGACAGCGCCGAGGTCGCCGCGCCAGCCTTCCCGCTCGCTCCCCCGCCACCCGCACCCGCGGCCAGCGGATACGAGCGCGACAGCGAGATTAACTTCGAGGACTACCCGCACCCCGAACCCCTCACAGACGCGCCCGCCACGCACCAGATCCCCCGCGTGCAGCCGACGGCCGAGGCCGCGATCCCCGCTCCCCCGGTCGATGATCCGACCGAGGTCATGGACTCCCTTCCGCCCATCCCGGCGGCTCCCGCACACGCTGCCCCGGCCTCGTCCAGCGAGGACAACTCCAAGCCCGAGCGCTCCGCGAAGCTGATCGACCCGACGCGCCCCGCACTCATCTTCGGCGTCGTGCTGTTCCTGTTCGGCGCGATCTGGGGACCGTGGATGGCGACGCGCCCGGTCACCAACCTGGACCTCGGCCAGTCGCTGCGTGACGGCGTGAGCGCCCAGGAATCCGGCGCGGAACCCGCACCCGTCCTCACAACGACGCCTCCCCCGACCGAGTCCGTCACGCCCGTGATCTCCTCCGTGCAGGTCCTGTCGTGGAACAACGATGACGGCGACCACCCGGACCGCGCGATCAACATGATCGACTCGAACCCGTCCACGTCGTGGTCCTCACGCTGGTTTGACACTAACCAGTTCCGCGACGAGACCTCCGTGACGATCGTCGTCAAGCTGCAGCAGAAGGCCACCGTGTCCTCGGTGACACTCAACATGGATCCGGCCACCTCCGGCGGTGAGGTCGTCGTGCGTAACGTCACGGACCCGTCGAACCCGCGCGGTGGAACAGAACTGGCCACGTCGGCGTTGTCTCCGACGACCACGATTAAGCTCCCGACCCCTGTCGAAACCGACTCGATCGCGCTGCAGTTCCGCTCCATGCCCAAGGGCCAGGACG
>JAHYYD010000244.1 GCA_019425105.1 Actinomycetota bacterium | reverse complement strand
TCCTGGGGGCGTCGAAGGCGGCGCGTTTCGTGGCCCTCCTGTCGGAGGACGTGCGCGTTCCGGGGGCTGACCTGGGTGCGTGGGAGCGTCGGCTGGGTCGCGGTGGCGCCAGCGGCGCTTCAGGTGCGCACGCGCAGACGGCTCGGGTGAAGGAGACGCAGGCGCGCTTGGAGCGCCTGGCGAAGCGCCTTCCGAATTCTTCAGCGACAGACGTGCTTCCCCCGGCACCTGCGCGCCGGGATGCGCACGGGCGTACCCGCGAGGACGAGTTGGCGCTGACGTGCGCGCTGGCGTATCCGGAGTGGATTGCGCGTCGCCGCCCGGGGTCAATGGCCTACATTTTGGCGGGCGGCGTGGGGGCCGAGCTACCGCAGGGCTCTCCCCTGGAGGGGCAGGAATGGCTGGCGGTCGCGTCGATTGACCGGGCTCCGGCCTCGCGCCACGCGCGCATTCTCGCGGCTGTCCCCCTGGCAGAGGAGGACGCCCTGGCGGCCGGCGCGGCACTGCTGGAAACCCGCACGCAGGCCTCGATTGACAAGGGCGCTCTCACAGCCACGCGCACGCGCGCCCTGGGAGCGATCCCCCTGAAGGCCGCCCCGGCCTCGTCCCTGAGCGAGGAGGAGGCCATCGCGCTGGTGGCCGAGCACCTGGCCGCCCACGGTCTGGGCGATCTGGGCTGGGGGAAGGAGGCCTCGTCCCTGCGCGAGCGCATGCGGGTGCTCCACGAGGTGCTCGGCGATCCCTGGCCCGACGTGTCGGATGAGGCCCTCGCACGCACCGCGGATCAGTGGCTCCTCCCCTGGGCGAAGCGCCTCGCGAACGGCGGCCCCCTCAACAAGGTGTCGATGCTTGACGCGCTGCGTTCGATGCTGCCGTGGCCGGATGCTGCGCGCCTGGATGAGCTGGCGCCGGAGAAGATGCCGATCCCGTCGGGCGGCACCCGACCGATCGATTGGAGCGGCGCGCACCCTGTGCTCACGCTGCGCGTCCAGCAGGCCTTCGGGTGGACGGACACGCCCCGACTGGTGGACGGGCGCGTGCCTCTGGTGCTGCATCTGACGGATCCGGCGGGGCGTCCCGCGGCGGTCACCTCTGACCTGACGTCGTTTTGGGCGGGGTCGTATCGGGACGTGCGCGCACAACTACGCGGACGCTACCCGAAGCACCCGTGGCCCGAGGACCCGCTGCACGCGGAGCCCACGAACCGCGCCAAGCGCCGGGGGTAGCGCGCTCACGCTCCCCCGCGCCGGGCGTTTACTCGTCCAGTTTGCCGACGACTCCCCGCCCGTCGGGCAGGTTCTTGGACGGCATCTGGTAGGCGTCAAGGTCCGCCATGGCGGGACGCTCAAGGCCAAGTTCGCGCAGCTGCGCGTAGGTCGACATGCGCACGGGGCCCAGCTCGGCGACGGGCTGGCCTTCCTCTGTGAGCGTGACGACTTCACCGGATGAGGCGCGCGCAAGTGCGGCCCCCACATCCTCTTTGAAATCACCAATTTCTAGAGCCCTCATGCCCCCCTATCTAAGCATGCCGACGGGGGTTTGAACGAACGGCACGATCACTATGTGGCCCTTCGCTTCATTACACCCGCCAAACGAGAGTCAGTTTGCTGTTTCAGCGTGATAATACGCACCTTTCGATTGCCCACCTGTCGGAATAGAACACGGCGCGGCGCGTTGAGATAGGTAACCCTGAACTACCCAAGGAGAAACATGTCCACGAACGCAATCGAGACCGTCGACCTGCTGGTCGTCGGCGGCGGCAAGGCCGGAAAGTCCCTCGCGATGGAGCGCGCAAAGGCGGGCTGGAAGGTCGCCATGGTGGAGCGCCGTTTCATCGGCGGCACCTGCATTAACGTCGCGTGCATCCCGACGAAGTCGCTGGTCAACTCGGCTCGCCGCCTGAACGATGCCCGCACGGACGAAGCGTTCGGCATCGTCGGCACCGAGGGCGCTCACGTCGACCTGGCCAAGCTCCGCGCCCACAAGGAGGGCATCGTTGGTGCGATGGTCGGCGCGCACGAGAAGATGTTCGCGGCCCCCGGCCTGGACTTCATCCGCGGCGAGGCTCGTTTCACGGGCGAGCGCACGGTGACCATCGCGCTGGAGGACGGTGGCGAGCGCACGATTCGCGGCGAGCGCGTCCTCATCAACCTGGGCTCGCGTCCGGCGCGCCCCGCGATCCCCGGCCTGTGGGAGTCCGGCGCCTGGACGAACGAGGAGATCCTGCGCCTCGAGGAGCTGCCCTCCTCGCTGGCGATCATCGGTGCCAGCTACATCGGCGTGGAGTTCGCGTCGATGATGGCGACCTTCGGCGTGGACGTCACGCTCATCTCCTCGGGTGATCACGTGCTGCCTCGCGAGGACGAGGACGCCGCCCGCGTCGTCGAGGCTGGCCTGACGTCCGCCGGTGTGCGCATCGTGCCGGGCCGCGCCGAGTCGGCCTCGCGCGAGGGCAACACGACGACCCTGACGCTTTCCGACGGCTCGACGGTGTCCGCCGAGGCGGTCCTGGTGGCCGTCGGTCGAGTTCCGAACACGGACGGCATCGGCCTGGACGAGGCCGGGGTTGAGCTCACCGATCGCGGTTTCATCGCGGTGGACGAGCACCTGCGCACCTCTGCGCAGGGCGTGTGGGCGGCCGGCGACTGCGCGGGCACCCCCATGTTCACACACGCGTCCTGGTCGGACTTCCGCATCATCCGCGCGCAGCTGACCGGCGCGTCCCTGGATGATCCGACGACCACCACGAAGGGCCGCACGATCCCCTACGCCGTGTTCGCCACCCCCGAGCTGGCCCGCATCGGTCTGTCCGAGGGCGAGGCGCGCGAGGCCGGCCTCGACGTGCGTATCGCCAAGGTTCCCACGGCCGCGATTCCGCGCGCCAAGACAATGCGCTACGCGGGCGAGGGCTTCTGGAAGGCCGTCGTGGATGCGAACACGCACCAGATCCTGGGCGCCACGCTGATCGGCCCGAACGTCTCCGAGGTCATCACGGCCGTGCACGTCGCCATGGCTGGCGGCCTGACCTACGAGCAGCTGCGCTTCCTGCCG
>JAHYYD010000243.1 GCA_019425105.1 Actinomycetota bacterium | reverse complement strand
ACGTCCGTCGCCAGGTGGACGACGTTGGGCAGCGACAGGAGGAACGGCCCCTGAGTCGTCACCGAGGTGCACAGCCGCGTCAGGATCGAGGACACGGACTCGGAAGCCAGGTCATGCTCGCGCAGGTCCTTCGCGCTCGACGCGAGCATCTCGCCCTCGCCGGGCTTGCACGTGCCCGCCAGGACGCGCGAGGTCGCCGTGCCGCCCGAGGTCGCGATCAGCATCTCCGGGGACGCGCCGAGGAGCGAATCCACGCAGAAACGCCACGTCGACGGATACAGGTTGCTGAGGCGCTCGAGCAGGAAACGCTCGTCGAAGCCGTGCGCGCAGCGCACCGTCATATCGCGCGCCATGACGGCCTTGTCGGCAGCCCCCTCGCGCAGGCGCTGCGCCATCGCACGCACCGAATCGCGCCACTGGCCCCGCGACATCGACCCGTGCCCAAACGTCAGGGATTCCGGCACGCGCGGGGCGGGCCTCGCCTCGGCAACGGCCGCGTCAACCGCCGCCAACGGATCCGTGGCGTCCCCAATGCCCGCCGTGATCGCCCAGCGGGCCCCAGCCTCGTCGATGAGAGTCAGCGCGGGTACAAACGCGACCGAACGGGCGGGGGAGCGGAACGCGAAGGACGCGAACAGGACGGGAGACGGGGCACCGCTGGGGAACGAGGCGGGGGCGCTCTCGCCGGGGCGTGCTGCGTCAGTGAACGGGTCAGTTGCCGAGGTCGGGGTCGCCTCCCACGCGCGGCGCACCTCGGCGATCGCGCCCGGGGCCGCGGACTCGAGCGTCAGCGCCCGTCCCAGGCCGATCATCTGGCGGCGCTCACCCAGCCAGGCGGCGCCCCCAGAAGCGGGAAGCAGGGACGTCAGTGAGCAAGTAGACCCCGGGTGCTGCGGGGGTAGGGCAAGCGCTCGAAAGGCCAGGCGCGAGCATCCGAAGTCGTTGTGCATGGGTCCCATGGTAGGAGCCGGGGCGGCACAGTGCTGGAAGACGTGCGAGTATTGACGCATGACTGAATCCCCGCGCGCGGACCTGAGCAAGGTTCCCGAAGAGATCGCCTCAATGTTTGACTCCGTCGCTTCTCGCTACGACGCGATGGATACGCTGATGACGGGCGGTTTGGACAGGGTGTGGATGACCGCCCTGCGCAAGGCTGTCGCCCCACACCCCGGCGAACGCATCCTCGACCTGGCCGCCGGAACCGGCGCGTCGTCGGCCTCCCTGGCCAAGGGTGGCGCCGAAGTCGTCGCCTGCGACCTGTCCGAAGGCATGATCGAGGTGGGCCGTGAGCGCCACCCCGAGATCGAGTTCGTACACGGCAACGCCATGGACCTGGACTTCGAGGACGGCACCTTCGACGCGGTCACCATCTCGTGGGGCCTGCGCAACATCCCGGACCCGCAGCTCGCGCTGCGCGAGATGGCGCGCGTCGTGCGCCCGCGCGGCCGCCTCGTGGTGCTGGAGTTTTCCACGCCGCCCTCGCGCATTTTCCGCGGCCTGTACAACGTCTACCAGTCGACCGTCATGCCGGCGATAGCGCGCCTGGCCTCCACGAATGACGGCGCCTACGACTACCTGGTCGAGTCGATCCGCCAGTGGCCCGCCCAGGAGGAAATCGGCCGCATGATCGCCGCCAACGGCTGGAGCGAGGTCGAGTACCGCAACCTCACCGGCGGCATCGCCTGCCTGCACCGCGCCGTCAAGCCGCTGCCGTAACTTCTGTCGATAACGACGAGGCCGGGGAAATAAAGATGACAATCGAGAGTAGGGCGATGAGTAGGCTGCCGGAAGGCTACGTGAATCCCATGTCGCAGACCTACGGATCGGACAAGGACCTGGCCCCCGCGAAGCGTGAGGACGACGGATGGGATCCCCGCCAATGGTGACCACTCAGCACAAGGCCATGCGTATCTCGCTCGCGGTTGCCTCTGCGTCCGCTTTCGCCCTGGGACTTGTTACAGTTCCCGTTGCTCCGGCACATGCCGCGGATACTATCACCGCAGCCGATCAGCCCTACTTTGCGTACTACCACCTCGACCAAGCAAGGGCCAAGGGCTACACGGGTCAAGGTGTCACGATCGCGATGATTGATGGGCCAGTTGATGTGACTGCTCCGGAGCTGCGTGATGCACATATTTCAGATAAGAGCCCATGCACTGTCGACGCAAGCATAGAAAGCAAGAATCACGGTACTGCGGTAGCGTCCGTATTAGTTGCCAATGAATACGGTGTAGCGCCAAAGGTCTCTTTGCTGTCATATGTCAACGTGGATAAGACGAGCGCCGTGGGGAGTGACTGTATCACTCCTGAGGGGCTTGACCTTACCTCCAACGCATCTCTCATTAATCATGCGATTAACGATGGTGCGTCAATCATTACTAATGCAACAGGCTCGAAAGACCACGGTAACGGGATAAAGTGGGCAGTCGCCCGAGCTATTAGCCAAGGGGTTATCATTACTGACGCCATTGGTAACGAAGCTCGAGATGAAACCGCAGATGGACTGTCGTATTGGTCAGGTGTCGTGGGTGTGTCTGCGGTTGATACAAACGGTGCGCGGGCAACATATTCCTCCTGGGGACAGGGGGTCACAACTGCGGCGGTGGGCGGTCCGTTAACTGCTCGTGAGTATCCGAGCGGGGCGTTAGTTCAAAGTAACGGAACATCTATTTCCACGCCCATCGTCGCGGGATTCCTCGCGATGGCTCGCCAGAAGTGGCCCGATGCGACGTCGAACCAGCTGCTGCAACTGCTGATACACACGACTGTCAACCCGGACGGCGGGTGGAATCAGTACACCGGCTACGGCCTCGCGAGCCCCGCGACAATGATGAACACTGATCCCAGTCAGTACCCCGACGTCAATCCCCTCGCGGACAAGGGAGGCGGGTCCAGCCCGACCCCCGAAGAGATCGCGCAATACGTCGACGGTGTCGTCCCACCGGCGGAAATCGTCTTCGACAACTCCTACACCTACCGCGGCCTGGACGAATCCGTCCTTGGCGCAACCACGAACCCGTACCCGACACACCTCGGCACGAGCCCGCGCTACCACGCGAAGTAG
>JAHYYD010000242.1 GCA_019425105.1 Actinomycetota bacterium | reverse complement strand
CCTGCGTTCCTTCGAGATCGGCGTCAAGGACGGCGGCGCGCACGCGATCATGAGCGCGTTCAACTACATCGGCCCCGAGTATGCGGGTGCCAA
Organism: Actinomycetota bacterium; assembly: GCA_019425105.1. Lineage (GTDB taxonomy): Bacteria > Actinomycetota > Actinomycetes > Actinomycetales > Actinomycetaceae > Pauljensenia. The sequence goes on along the minus strand of JAHYYD010000242.1, from coordinate 3,001 downwards.
CTCGGCGCTCCTGAACAATGTTCTGCGCGACGAGTGGGGCTTCCGTGGCATGGTCCTCACCGACTACTTCGCGGGCTACGGCTACCAGAACGCTGATCAGATCACGCGTAATGGCGGCGACATGATGCTCGCGACACTCGATATGCCGATCGCGACGGTGAACGTGCAGGACGCGGCGGGCGTGACCGCTCTGCGCACTGCCTCGCACGACATCCTCTACACGGTCGCCAACTCGTGGATGTACGAGAATGGTCAGCCCGAGGTCACCCGCAACGCGTGGGAGTACATCACGTGGGTGGTAGCAGGAATCCTGATCCTGTCGCTGCTGGGCCTCGAGGTGGTGGCGATCCGCCGCTACCGCACCCGCAAGGCCGAGGCTGTGATCACCGTCGAACCCAACGCTTCGATCGACGAGGCGGGGGCTGAGAATACGGAAGAGTGACCGATCCGGGGCTGCCCGGACGGCGCGACCCTCGGGTGGCAGTGAGTATCGCTGACCCGTGGGGGAGGGGCCCGCAGGCGAGTGCCTGCGGGCCCCTCCGCATCTCGAATAGGATGACATAACCGCTGAAGAACGCAGTAAGAGTGTCTCGGACACGGCAGACATGCCCTCGGAGTGGACAGACGAACCACCCCGGTACTGAACGACGTGAGCCTTTAGCCGCCCCGGCCTCGTCGATGAGGGGGGAACCACAGTGAAGCCCCTTTGACGAATGGCGACGTTTCCCACTATCCTTGAGGATGGTTCCCGCCTCTGTGGGACCTCTGTGCCCGGGAAACCGGGAGCGGGCTCCGTCCGTCGGAGCTCCGGGCGTCATTCTCTGACCCTCGTGGTTATCATGGCGCACCGGCCCCCAGCGGACACGTGTGCCCACGCGGGGGTCATGCAGTCGCGGAAGACTGACAATCAGGGCCGCCCCTCGACGTGAGGGGAGGCCGCCGACGGAAAGAAACTGGAGACCCAGTGCCTACCATTCAGCAGCTCGTCCGCAAGGGACGTGTCTCGAAGCGCGCGAAGGTGAAGACCCCCGCGCTGAAGGGCTCCCCCCAGCGTCGCGGCGTGTGCACCCGTGTGTACACCACCACGCCGAAGAAGCCGAACTCGGCTCTGCGAAAGGTCGCCCGTGTGCGCCTTTCGTCCGGCATCGAAGTCACCGCGTACATTCCCGGTGAAGGCCACAACCTGCAGGAGCACTCGATCGTGCTCGTGCGCGGTGGTCGTGTGAAGGACCTGCCCGGCGTGCGTTACCGCATCGTCCGCGGCTCGCTCGACACCCAGGGTGTCCGCGGCCGTCAGCAGGCTCGTTCCCGTTACGGCGCGAAGAAGGAGAAGAAGTAATGCCTCGTAAGGGCCCCGCTCCCCGTCGCCCCCTCGTCGATGACCCGGTTTACGGCTCCAAGGTCGTGACCCAGCTGGTCAACCGCGTCCTCCTCGACGGCAAGAAGACCGTCGCCGAGCGCATCGTCTACGGCGCACTTGAAACCGTTCGTGAGCGCACCGAGCAGGAGCCCGTCTCCGTGCTCAAGCGCGCCCTCGAGAACATTCGTCCGGCCCTCGAGGTCCGCTCCCGCCGCGTCGGTGGTGCGACCTACCAGGTCCCCGTCGAGGTTCGCCCCGCGCGCGCCACGACGCTGGCCCTGCGCTGGCTGGTCGACTTCTCGCGTCAGCGTCGCGAGAAGACCATGACCGAGCGTCTCGCCAACGAGATCCTCGACGCCTCCAACGGCCTCGGTGCCGCCGTGAAGCGTCGTGAGGACATGCACAAGATGGCTGAGTCCAACCGCGCCTTCGCGCACTACCGCTGGTGATTTAAAGACGAGGCCTGGGCAACCGGGCCTCGTCTCACGCAGCAAGAACACCCATTACTTCGAACGAAGGAACCACACTCGTGGCACTAGAGGTGCTGACGGATCTCAACAAGGTCCGCAACATTGGCATCATGGCTCACATCGATGCCGGCAAGACGACCGTGACGGAACGAATCCTGTTCTACACGGGCATCAACTACAAGATCGGCGAGACGCACGATGGCGCCTCGACGACCGACTGGATGGAACAGGAAAAGGAACGCGGCATCACGATTACGTCCGCCGCCGTTACCTCTTTCTGGAACGGTAACCAGATCAACATTATTGACACCCCCGGTCACGTTGACTTCACCGTTGAGGTTGAGCGCTCGCTGCGCGTCCTCGACGGCGCTGTCGCCGTGTTCGACGGCAAGGAGGGCGTTGAGCCCCAGTCCGAGACCGTGTGGCGTCAGGCCGACAAGTACGACGTCCCCCGTATCTGCTTCATCAACAAGATGGACAAGATGGGCGCCGACTTCTACTTCTCGGTTGGTACCATCCGCGACCGCCTGCACGCGACCCCGATCGTCATGCAGCTGCCGATGGGCGCCGAGAACGATTTCGTCGGCAACATCGACCTGCTGACCATGGAGGCCCTGACCTACCCGGCCAAGGACGACAAGGGCAACGACACGCTCGGCTCCATCGTCGAGCGCGGCCCGATTCCCGCCGAATACCAGGAAAAGGCTGAAGAGTACCGCGAGGCGCTCGTTGAGGCCGCCGCCGAGGGCTCCGATGAGCTGACCGAGGCCTACCTGGAGAACGGCGAGCTCACGATCGAGCAGATCAAGGAAGGCATCCGCCTCCTGACCATCTCCTCGCGCGCGTTCCCCGTCTACTGCGGTACCGCTCTGCGCAACATGGGCGTGCAGCCCGTCCTCGACGCCGTCGTGGACTTCCTGCCCTCCCCGCTCGACATCGGCGACGTTCGCGGCTTCCTCCCCGGCTCTGAGACCGAGGAAGAGACCGAGGTTCGTAAGCCCGACGAGAACGAGCCCTTCTCCGCTCTGGCGTTCAAGATCGCCGCTCACCCCTTCTACGGCAAGCTCACCTTCATCCGCGTGTACTCCGGTAAGGTCGAGTCCGGCTCCCAGGTCCTCAACTCGACCAAGGGCAAGAAGGAGCGCATCGGCAAGATCTTCCAGATGCACTC
>JAHYYD010000241.1 GCA_019425105.1 Actinomycetota bacterium | reverse complement strand
ACAGCTTGGCGCCCTCGAAGCTGAAGATGTCAAGGAACTTGCGCGCACGATCCGATGAGGGGTCCGCGAAGAACTTGCGCGGCGGGTCGACCTCGACGATGCGGCCCTCGTCCATGAAGACGATGCGGTCGGCGATCGCGCGGGCGAAGCCCATCTCATGCGTAACGATGAGCATGGTCATGCCGGTGCGAGCCAGTTCGAGGACGACGTCGAGGACCTCGCGCACCATCTCCGGGTCGAGGGAGGCGGTGACCTCGTCGAGGAGGAGGATCTCGGGGTTCATCATGAGGGCGCGCACGATGGCGACGCGCTGGCGCTGGCCGCCGGAGAGCTGGCGCGGGTAGGAGTCGGCGCGGTCAGCCAGGCCGACGCGCTCGAGCAGTTTCAGTGCCCGCGCGCTCGCGTCGGCGCGCGATTCTCCCGCGACGAGGCCGGGGGCGAGCGTCAGGTTCCCCATGACGGTCAGGTGGGGGAAGAGCTCGTAGGACTGGAAGACCATGCCGATGCGGCGGCGGACCTCGGGCCAGGACACGCCGGGCGCGGCCAGGTCGGTCCCGTCGAAGAGGATCTGCCCGGAGTTGATGGGCTCGAGGCCGTTGATCGTGCGCAGGAGCGTGGACTTGCCGCAGCCGGAGGGGCCGATGATGACGACGACTTCGCCGTCGGCGACGTCGAGGGAGACGCCGCGCAGGGCGTGGTGCCCGCCCGGGTAGGTCTTGTCGAGGTCGACGAGGCGCAGCTGCGGGTTTTCCACGGACGAGGACGTGGCGCGCTCGGGCGAGGCCGCGGTGTCGGAGGTCAGTTCTGCCATGTTTTCTCCATGTGGCGTGAGAGGAGCGAGATGGGCCAGCAGATGAGGAAGTACAGCGCGAAGATCAGGCCGTAGATCCACAGCGAGGCGGTCGGGTAGTTGAAGCGGTTGGCGTCGATGATCTGCTGTCCGACTTTGAGGACTTCGACGACGCCGATGAGCACAACGAGGGACGTCGTCTTGATCATGCGGGTGATGAGGTTGACGGCCGGGGGCGCGAGAGCGCGCAGGGTTTGCGGCAGGATCACGCGGCGCATGGTCTGCCTCGGGGTGAGTCCCAGAGCGTAGGCGGACTCGTACTGGTGGCGCGGGATCGAGATGAGCGCGCCTCGCACCAGGTCGCCCATCTCGGCGCCGCCCCACAGGGTGAAGACGAGGACGGAGGCAGTGATGCCGTCCAGGTTGATCCCCGCGACGCGCGTGAGCCCGAAGTAAGCTACGAACAGGAGGACGAGCTGGGGCATGATGCGCACGAACTCGAGGTAGAGCTGCATGAGCCAGCGCAGGGCTCGCCAACGCGAGCGCATGCCGAGGCCCACGAACACGCCGAGGATCAGGGACAGCACGACGGACAGCGCGGAGATGCCGACGGTGACGCCCAGGCCCTCGAGGATGCGCACGAGGTTGCGGCCTTCGAAGATGACGTTAATTCCCAAATCCGCCACGGCGCACCTTCTTTTCGATGAGTCGGGCCGCAATGGACACGGGCAGGAGGATCACCAGGTAGGCGAGAACCAGGAGGATCAGCGCTTCGGAGGTGTTGTAGGACATGCCGATGAGGTCTTTCGCGACGTACACGAGGTCGGGCAGCGCGACGACGGAGACGACGGAGGTTTCCTTGATGAGGAAGATGACGTTGGCGGCCAGCGGCGGCACGGAGGTCGCGATGGCCTGCGGCAGGGCGACGTGGCGCAGCGTCTGCGTGCGCGTGAGGCCGAGCGCGGAGGCGGACTCCCACTGGATGGTGGCGATCGAGTCGAGGCCGGAGCGCAGGGCTTCGGCCATGTAGGCGCCGCCCAGGAAGATCAGGCCGACGATCGCGCAGGTCTCGCCGCTCCACTTGATGCCCACGCGCGGCAGGCCAAAGTAGATGAAGAACAGCTGCACGAGCAGCGGCGTATTACGCGACAGTTCCACGTAGGCGGCGGCAATCTGGGTAGCGACGGGGATCCGGTAGTGCCGAATCGCAGCCACGAGCAGGCCGACCGCGAGGGAGCCGACGATGCCGATAGCCGCGATCCTCAGGGTGAGGATGGCGGCGTCGACGTAGAGGGGCGCGTATCGCGCCAAAATCTCAAGATTCATGAGCGAAATCTGGGACGAGGCCGTGGCCGCGTCGGGCGATCACCCGCGGCGGGCGGACCCGAGAGCGAGCCACGGCCTCGTACCTGTGTCAGTTGCTGGAGGTGGTATCCACGCCGCCTTCGACGACCAGGTCGTCGGGGGTCGCGGCGTCACCGTAGACGGGGGCGAGGGTCTGCTCGTAGTCCTTGTGGAAGAAGTCTTCCTTGCCGAGCTCGACGAGTTCGTTGTTCAGCCAGTCGAGGAGGGCGGTGTTGCCCTTCTTAACGGCGGCAGCGATGTAGCTGGTCTCGCCCAGGCTCTTGATGCCGACGCTGAAGCCGGGGTGCTGGATGGCCCAGGCGAGGACCTCGGTGTTGTCGGTGGAGAAGGCGTCGCCGCGGCCGTCCTCGAGGGCCTGGTAGGCGTCGGAGTACTGGTCGTACTTCTGGAGCTTGACCTCGGGGTGGTTGGCCTCGAAGTAGGCTTCGGCGGTCGTGCCCTTGGTGACGATGAGGGTCTTGCCGGCCAGCTGGCTCACGTCGGTGATTTCGGCCGAGGTGGGCGAGACGACGCCGAGGGAGACCTTGAAGTAGGGGTTCGCGAAGTCGACCTTTTCGGCGCGCTCGGGCGTGACGGTGAAGTTCGCGAGGGTGATGTCGACCTTGTTGGAGGCGAGGACCTCGGTGCGGGCGGCGGCGTCGACGGGGACGTACTTGGCAGTCACGCCCAGGTCGGCGGCGATGCGGTCGCCGTAGACGACGTCGTATCCGGCGGGCTTGCCGTCGGCGTCGATGTAGCCGAAGGGGGCCTTGTCGGAGAAGATGCCGATGACGATCTCGCCGGCTTCCTTGATCTGCTCGGGGCTGCGGTCGCCGACCTGCGCGCTCGACGAGGAGGACGAGGAGGTGGACGCGCCACCGGAGCATGCGGCCATGCCGAGGGCTGCGACCATGGCGACGGCGGCCGTGGCGAGTCGAAGGAATGGCTTCTTGCGTGCGTGAGTGGCGCTCATGAGGGCTCCTGATCTGCG
>JAHYYD010000240.1 GCA_019425105.1 Actinomycetota bacterium | reverse complement strand
GGCAAAACAAAAACCCCGAAGCAAAAGCTTCGGGGACTTGCTGGTGGCTCCGACCGGCGTCGATCCGGTGACCTTTCGATTTTCAGTCGAACGCTCTACCAACTGAGCTACAGAGCCAAGACCTGAACCAAAAGGTCTGGTCGGCGACCCCGACGGGACTTGAACCCGCGACCTCCGCCGTGACAGGGCGGCGCGCTAACCAACTGCGCTACGGGGCCTTACAACAGGTAAGACCTATTGAATTATTCCAGTCACGATAGCGACCGGTGGTACCCCCAACGGGATTCGAACCCGTGTCGCCGCCGTGAAAGGGCGGTGTCCTAGGCCGCTAGACGATGGGGGCCTGCTTGGCCGTCGAACTGGCGTCCGAAGACGGGAGATAGTTTAGGCAGAACGCGCGCGACACGTCAAAACGAAATTGGGTGACAGCTGACACATTACTGGAAAACGTTGCAATTGTGCGGAATTCACAGGATTTCATCAGCTAGGCGACCTACCCTTGATGTATGACTATGACACCAGCACTCGGTGCCCTCGCCCAGGCCTCGGACGCCCTCACGCGGGCGATTGCAGACCCTCAATCCGGGGCGGAGGCCGCCGTCGTCACGACCATTGACTTCACCCTCCTGATTCTCGGCCCAATCGTCGGCGCCTTTGTGGGTGTCGTCATCTCGGTCGTCATGTCCGCGCTCTTGCGTAAGGCTTTCGCGAAGGCCGCCACGGCCTCGTCGATCCTGGCGCGCGTGCGCCGCCCGGGCCACTTCACCTTCGCGGCGTGGGGAGCGTGGGCGGGGCTCGGCATCGCGCTGGTCAACCCGAATCTGTCCGACTGGAACGGCACGTCGATCACGACGTTCCTCATGCACGTGCTCCTCATCGTTGCCCTCGCGTGCCTGACGTGGATGGCCTACGCCGCCGCCTGGGTGTTCGAGGACGCCGCCAAAGCCCGCCAGGATTCTGACCAGGGTCGTTCGCGCCGTTTCGAGACGCAGGCGCAAGTGCTGCGCCGCTTCACCCAAGGGATCGTCGTCGTCGTCGGCGTGGTCGCCATCATCGGCACGTTCGAGGTCGCCCGCCAGGCTATGACGACCGTGCTGGCCTCCGCCGGCGTCCTCTCGGTCATCGCCGGTCTCGCCGCCCAGCAGACCCTCGGTAACGTGTTCGCCGGCCTGCAGCTGGCCTTCACCGACGCGATCCGTGTGGGTGACGTCGTCGTCGCCGGTGACAAGCATGAGACGGGTTCCGTCGAGGAGATCACGCTTTCCTACGTGGTCGTGCGCATCTGGGATGAGCGCCGACTCATCATTCCGTGCCGCTACTTCACGCAGACGCCCTTCGAGAACTGGACGCGTCGCGCCGCCGCCCAGCTCGGCACCGTTGAGCTCAAGCTCGACTGGTCCGCGCCCATGACCCTTATCCGCACGAAGGTCGAGCAGCTCCTGACTTCCACGGACCTGTGGGATGGGCGCACGTGGGGTGTGCAGATCACCGACTCCGACGAGTACACGGTGACCGTGCGCGTCCTTGTCTCCGCGAAGAACTCCGGACACCTCTCGGACCTGCGCGCGTACCTGCGTGAGCAGCTCATCTCGTGGATCGTCACGGAAGAGCCGTGGGCGCGCCCCGCTCAGCGCATCGAGCCACTTGAGACCGTGACCGTTGAAAAAGACATGAGCCGTGAACGCATCGCGCGCCTGGCCGCCGAGCTTGCGGGTATCTCCGGCACGAACGAGGCCGTGGCCGCCACGGGCGTGTCGAGCGCCCACCCCGTCGCAGGGGAGCGCACGGCCGCAGGTAGTGCGACGGGAGGCGCCGCGTACGCCCCTGGCGCCATGCCTGCGGGCGTTTCGCCCAAGGATCCCGCCCATGCCGCGCGCATGGTCGCCGCCCGCCGCAAGGCCAAGCGCGCCCGCCGCCGCGCGATGGCGGACCGCCAGCGCGAACTCGCCGAGGGTGGACCCGCCGCTTCGCACGACGAGACCCAGGTGATCTCCAAGGTCGCGCTGCGCAAGATCATCGAGGCCGCCGGCAACGCGAACCCGCAGCTCACACAGACCCTCACCGCGACCTCCATCGGGCGAGGAGAGCGCTTCTTCTCCGGATCCGCCGACGCCGATGAGCGCGCCGCCGCCCTCGAGGGCCCCGGCGAAGAGGCCTACGCCGAGCGCGAGGCCGAAGCCCGTCGCGCTCAGGAACGCCGCGAAGGTCACAAGAACCGCAGCGCGGACACCCTGGATCCCGAGGCGACCCTCGCCCTGGCCGCCGTCGGCGTTGAGCCGGTCGTTCCCGAGAATGAAGAGGTCCAGCCGGGTCAGGACGCCGCGGACGCTGCCGGTGACGCCGCCGCTTCTGGCGGGGCTCAGGGGGCTGTCGCGTCCGCAGGGTCCGCCGCGTCTGTCGCATCCATCGCGAACAGCGCCACGCCCGGAGAGATCACCGAGGCCAATGCCGCCGCCGAAAAGGCCGGTGTCCCCGCGCTCGCCGACTCCGAGGCTGGCGAGGCCCCTGCCGGATCCGAGGCTGGGGCTTCCGAGGCTGGTGTGCCCGAGGCCGGTGAGCCCGCGAGTGAATCCGAAGCCGCCTCCGAGGAGCCTGCGGTTGACGATGTCTCCGCGGAGAGCGCCGCGACCGATGGCACGGCCGCGAACGAGTCCGCCGCCGATGCTGGTGCATCCGAGGCTGACAGCTCCGACGCTGGCGCATCCGCCGACTCTGGCGACTTCCGCGCCGCAGACGCGCAGACCACCGATGCACAGGAAGCCGCCGCCCCCGCCGACGCTCCCGAGCGCGAGGACGCACCCGCCCCCGATGCGCCCGAGGAAACGGGCGGTGAGGAGGAGGCCCAGGCCTCGTCGGACGGCGAGATTTCCCCGGACGAGCAGGAAACCACGCCGATCCCCGCGCGTGAAACATCCGTGAAACATCCCGTGCAGGTGCCACCGCCCGTGCGCACCGGCCGACCCGTCATGACCGACACGGTCCAGGCGGTCGCGCCCGCTCTCGTGCCGCCGCCGGAGCCGACACCCGCTGAGATGGCCGCGTCGCTCGCCGACGAGGAAACCCCCGACGAGCCGACCGTCCACCCCGGCTGGTACGCGGTCGCCGAAGAGGCGCGCCTCGACGCGGAAACCCGCCCCACGCCCACGGTGAAGCCCGCGCGCGTGTC
>JAHYYD010000024.1 GCA_019425105.1 Actinomycetota bacterium | reverse complement strand
CCTCGCCGACCGGCGAAGCCGGATCGCACGGCACGCACGTCGCCGGCATCACCGCCGGCAACGCGGGCGAAATCGTCGGCATCGCACCCGACGCCCAGATCATCGTCGCCAAGGTCGCCCGTAGCTCCAACGGCGGCATCCCGGACTCGGCGCTGCTCGCCGCACTCGACGACATGGTGATCCTGCACCCCGACGTCGTGAACCTGTCCCTCGGACAGACCGGCGGCATGGACAACGAAGCCGACTCCATGTACGCCACCGTCTTCAAGAACCTGCAGGCCGCGGGCGTGACCGTGAATGCGGCCGCCGGCAACGAGTACACCGCTGGATACGGCAACCTGTCGGGCAAGAACCTGCCCTACGCCTCGGACCCCGACTCCTCGGTCCTGTGCGAGCCGGCGTCCTACTCCTCCGTCGTGTCCGTGGCCTCGGTCGATAACTCGCTGGCACACAGCGCCTTCACCGTCGGCGACCGCGACATCCCCTACCAGCGCGCAGGCGGCGCCGACGGCCAGAAGATGCCCGACCTGTCCGACCTGACCGGCGGCCCCTTCGAGTACGTCGACGGCGGCATCGGTTCGCCCGAGGACGGCGCCGCGCTCAAGGCCAAGTACCCCAATGGCCTCGCCGGCAAGATCGTGCTGGTCAAGCGCGGCTCCCTCACCTTCCAGGACAAGTTCAACAACATCGCAGGCTCCAAGCCCGCCGGTTTCATCGTCTACAACAACGTGCCCGGTGACTCGCTCGTCGTCATGAGCCTGGCGACCGACGGCGTGCCCGCCGCGTTCATCTCGCAGGCAGACGGCGAGGCCATGCTGGCCGCCGCCGACCACCACCTGAGCGTCGCCCCCGGCAAGGTGGTGCCCCCCAGCGCGAAGTACTCCATGTCGAGCTTCTCCTCCTGGGGCGTCACCCCCGACCTGCGCCTCAAGCCCGAGGTCAGCGCCCCCGGCGGCAACATCTACTCGTCCGTGCCCGGCGGCAACTACGAGTTCATGTCCGGCACGTCCATGGCCACCCCGCAGATGGCGGGCGTCAGCGCCGTCGTCCTGGAGCGCGTCCAGAACGATCCGCTGTTCGCCTCCATGAGCGCGAGCGAAAAGGTTGACGTCGTCCAGAACCTCATCATGGGCACGGCGGCCCCCATCGCCGACCCGCTCGAGGACTCCGGCTCCCCGTACTCCCCGCGCAAGCAGGGCTCGGGTCTGACGAACGTCCTGGCTGCCACGACCTCGTCCGTGTACCCGACCGTGGTGGGCGCCCCCGAGCAGTCCCGACCCAAGGCCGACCTGGGCGACGGCACGAAGGGATGGCACTTCGACGTCACGCTGCACAACCTCTCCGGCGTCGAGGCCACCTACGCCCTGAACACGCAGGCGCTCTCCGAGATCGTTGACGGCGGGTTCTTCACCGGCCACACCTCCGACTGGCGCGGCAAGGGCGTTGACATCGCCTACTCCGGCGCGGCCGTGAGCGGCACCGGCGAGGGCGCGACCATCACCGTTCCCGCAAACGGCGAGGCGACCGTGGGCGTGGACGTCACGCCTCGCGCCGCCTTCGACTCCTACGTCGCGCAGAACACGCCCAACGGCACCTTCCTCGACGGCTTCGTGCGCTTCACCTCGAAGACTGCGTCTCAGCCCGACCTGACCGTGCCCTACATGGGCTTCTACGGCGACTGGGGCAAGGCTCCCATCTTCGACGCCCTCGCCTCGCAGGGTGGCGCTCACACGCTCGCCTCCTGGGTCTACAACGGCACCACGGGCCAGCAGCTGGGATACAACCCCCTGGTCAAGGACGGTGATCGTGTCGGGCTGCCCAACGCGAGCCAGAACATCATTTCCCGTTCGGACGCCTCGGGCGCTCCCACGGTTCTCCAGCCCCGCACGGGCACGCTGCGCAGCGTCCACACGATCAACGCCGCGTACACGAACGCCGCCGGGGAGAAGGTCGCGTCCTTCACGCGATTCATGAACTGGAAGTCCGCCGTGGATCCCTCCACCGGCCAGATGACCTGGCTCGAGCAGGGACACGATCCGATGTCCCTGGATGCGCGCGCCGACGCATACAAGAAACTGCCCGATGGCCAGTACAAGCTGACGCTCTCCGCGCACAACGACGGCCCCTCGCAGGCCGAGCAGTCGATCTCCTACGAGTTCAGCATCGACACGGCCGCACCCGTCGTCTCCAACCTGGAGTACAAGGGTGAAGGCGCCGACACCGTCCTGTCCTTCGACGTGACGGATGCGTCGCCGCTGGCCGCGATCGACCTGCACGACCCGGCCGACGGCCTGTGGTTCTACCGCCACATCTTCACCGACAACGAGGCCACCACCGCGGCTGACGGCTCGCGCGCCTACCACGTTGAGATCCCCTTCAAGGACATCAACTCCGCGTGGACCGACCAGGGCGGCTCCGGCAACGTCATCGCCCACCCGTACCTGCTGGCATGGGACTACGGCCTCAACCACTCCGAGGCCGCGACCCTCAACCTGCCCAGCGACAACACCGGCACGACCGACGCCTGCACGAGCACCGACGGCGGCCACTGGGTGAAGGACGCGGCCGGCTGGTGGTACGCCTGCGCCGACGGCGCGAGCTACCTGAAGAACGGCTGGTTCACGATCAACGGTTCGGACTACCTGTTCGGCCCCTCCGGTTACATGGCGACCGGCTTCCTCAAGCGCGCCGACGGCCAGTGGGTCTACGCGAACAAGTCCGGCGCCCTCGTGGGCGGCTGGGTCCTTGACGGCGGTTCCTGGTACTACCTCGACCCGGTCACGAAGGTCATGGCCACCGGTTGGGTCGCCGACGGCGGCTCCTGGTACTACCTCACCGGCAACGGTGCGATGGCCATCGGCTGGGTGAACGACGGTGGTACCTGGTACTACCTGAACGCCTCCGGAAAGATGGCGACCGGCTGGGTCAACGTGGGTGGCTCCTGGTACTACCTGGCACCCTCCGGCGCCATGCTCACCGGCACGCAGGTCATCAACGGACGCACCTACGTGTTCGACGCGAACGGAGTCTGGGTGCACTGATGTGCGCGCTGCTCTGAATCGCTGATTCGTTGATTTGCGATTCGTCGATTCTCGATTCTCGAGGCCGGGGCCCGGGAACGCTTACTGCGAGCGCTCCCGGGCCCCGTCGCATGCGCGCCGACGGGTGTTCGCATGCATGTACTAACGCCGCAACGTCGATGGTGGCTGCGGTATGTTGGAGGCGTCAGCGCGACAGCGCATGCCCGCAGCAAGGAGCAGATAACCATGAAGAAACCAGCCGTTTTCCTGGCCGGGGTGGGCACGTGCGCGCTCGCGGTCGCGAGCTGTTCCACCGCGACGTCGCCGACACCCGCGTCGCAGTCCGGCGCTCCCGCGGACTCCGCCCAGTCCGCTCCGGGGGCCACGGCCTCGTCGACGGTCAACCCCGACACCGCGCTGACGTCGAAGAATGGGCAAAGCGGCCCGAGCGCGCAATCCGGCAGCGAGAGTGCCGACGCCACCGTCGTCGTGATCGTCCAGCTCGCGGAGGGTGCTGACGGGGAGGCGACCCTCGCCTCGATTAACGAGGCCGTGGCCGTGTCCTTCCCGGGCACGTCCGTGACCGTGGAGCGCGAGTACCGCAACGCGCTGCGCGGCTACGCCCTGCACGTGCCCGCCGGTTCGCTGGAGACGATCCGAGGGGTGAGTGGCGTCCAGGCGGCCTACCCGGACGGCAACAACAGCCTCCAGTAGGCGAACATCCGGCTGCCTCGCGCCGGTACGAGGCAGGTGGGGTGCGCTCTTTTGCGCATAGATGGGATCCAGGACTTGGGGTGAGGGTATTTCTAATTACTTCAAATTAAGATAATATTAGAAGTAATTTGAAATAAGCGTGAACGGAGCAGTCATGAAGAAGCCGACCCCTCCGCCCTGTCGCCTGGCTGAACTCTATGACCGTATTCTCAATAGCCTCAGGGATATGGATGAGGATCATCGTTCGTCTGTTATTCGCGCGCTAGCTGGTGGACTTGATGATCCGGAGTATCGGCCGTGGGAGTATTACTTCCGGGCCGAGCCGGTGCCCGAGGGGCTCACCCGCGAGGCCTGGTGGTGCGCGGTTCGCAGTGCTCGAGCGACCACTGCTAGACCGACGCCCTTCACGATGAAGGACGCAACACCCTTGACCTTTAATCTGCCCGATGTCCTTTTGAGCCTGAATGAGGATATTACCGCTCAGGCGCGAGGTCAGGTTGAGCTCCCCGGGGAGGTTGCAACGGAGGCTGCGCGAGACAGGTACCTCATCAACTCCCTGTACGAGGAGGCGATCACATCCTCCCAGATGGAGGGAGCCTCCACGTCGAGGCGCGATGCGAAAAAGATGCTCCGGGAGGGGAGGCGTCCGCAGACGCGGTCGGAGCGGATGATCCGAAACAATTTTCTCGCCCTCGAATTTGTGCGGGGGCGTCTCATGGATAAGCTCACTCCAGAGTTTATCTGTGAGGTTCATCGGATCGTGACTGAGGGGACGCTCGATGATCCGGGCGATGCTGGCCGCCTCCAGCGGGAGGGGGAGGGCAGGGTTCGCATCTACGGGACAGAAAATGAGGAGCAACCGCTCCATGTTCCGCCGTCCGCATCGGAGCTGCCCGAGCGCCTGGAGCATCTGTGTTCCTTCGTGAATGGCGAAGGTGAGTATGCGACGCAATATGTGCCGCCCCTCGTCAGGGCGCTCATTGTTCACTTCATGATGGGATACGACCACTACTTCGTTGATGGTAACGGTCGCACGGCCCGCGTCATTGCGCAGTGGGTGATGCTGCGTGAGGGCTTCTTTCTGATGGACTTCGTTCCGGTGTCCCGACTACTGCATAGAGCGCCCGCACAGTACGCTCGCTCATTCCTTGAAGTTGAGCAGGATGAGGGCGACCTTACCTACTTCCTGATCTGGCATGCGCGGATAATTCTGCGTGGAATCCGCGAGCTGCACGATTATCTGGCAAAGAAATCCAAGGAGCTGGATCAGGTGAAGCATCGCCTGCGTGCCACGACGCTCACAAACCGTCAGATCGGCGTCATCGAAGAAGCCTTGCGTGATCCCATGATGACAGTGACAGCGGCGGCGCATGCCAACAAATACAGGGTCACTCCTCAGACTGCGCACGCCGACCTGCGTGGACTCGAGGATGAGGGCTATTTGAGACGTGTTCGGCGCGGCCGGAGTTTCGAGTGGTATCCGGTGTCAGATCTTCAGCGTCGGGTTGACTGTGTCCTTGAAGGGGACGGTGACTGACAAGAAGGGAGGGGTTCGAGGGTTGCCGCGATGCGGTGGCAGTCGTCAGGGTGCGACTGTGGATATGTTCGTCGAGAAGGCATTGCTTCCATTTACTTCAAATTTAGCCTTAATTTGAAGTAAATGGATAGTGTGACGGATCCACGCGCGTCTGTCCGCGCCCTAGATCATGTCCTTCTTTTCCATGTACTTCATCGCCAGCCAGCCGAAGGGGATGCGGCCGTAGAAGGTGACGAGACGGTAGAGCAGGGCCGTCGCGATGGCGACCGACGAGGAGATGCCCGCGACCGTCAGGCCCGAGGTCAGAGCCGTTTCGACCGTACCGATACCGCCCGGCGACGGGATAAAGGAGCCGGCCGCGTTCGCCGTCAGGTAGGTGATCGACACCGTGGAGAAGTTCAGCGAACCGCCCATGGCGAGCAGCGCCGTCCAGAACGCACCCACGTAGCCGATGTTCATCAGCAGGTTGCCGCCCACGACCGCAGCGAGGCGACGCGGCTGGCCGATGATCCACAGGAGGCGCGGGTAGACCTGCTGCCAGGTCGGCTGAATCTTCGACCAGATCCAGCGGCGCACCTTCGGTACGGCGACGATGACGCCGACCGCGACCATGACGACCGCGACGACACCCAGGATGGTGCCGTAGGGGACCGACACAGACAGCGACGACCCGGCGATCACCATGACGAGGAGCAGCAGGATGATCGTGATGAGCGCCTGCGAGATCTGCATGAGCGTCACCGTCGTCACCGCCATCGCGGTGGGGACGCGGCGCTTGCGTAGGTAGCGCAGGTTGAGGGCTGCGGGTCCCACGCCGGCGGGCGCCACGATCGTAATGATCGAGGCCGCGACCTGGGCAATGAGGGTTTCCCGCAGGCTCAGCTTCTCAGGCGACAGGGCAACAAGCGGGACCGCGGAACCGACCCAGATGAGGCAGGCGAGCACCGCGGAAGCGAGCATCCACCATGGATTCGCGCTCTTGACCGTCGTCACGATGTCGCTGAAGTTCAGCGAACCCACGACGATGAACACGGCGATGAATGCCACCGCGATCGTGAAGATTGTGCGCGGGCGGAAGCGCTGCAGGTCAGCCGTCGGCGCGGTTTCCGCCTCGGAGTCGCCCACGAGGGCCGCGCGCAGCTCGCCCAGCAGGTCGGAACGGCGCAGGCGCTGGTTGATGGATGCGGGAAGAACGGGCTTCTGGATGACGGGGGCGCACGCGATCAGCGTCTCCTCCCCGACGCAGCGCCGTCCGGCCTCGAGCGCGCGCTCGGGTCCCACGGCCAGTGCCGTGAGGACCAGCATCTGCGCGATGTCGATCGACTGGTTCAGCTCGGTCGTTGCGACCTCGCCGGAATCCCAGTCGAGGAGCCACACGTCCGAGGACGAGTCGACGACCACGGCCTCGGGAGTGAGGGCGCGGTGCGAAATGCCGCGCGCGTGCGCGAAGTGCAGCTGCTCCCACGCGCGGTCCAAGACCTCGTCCGTCGCGGCCTCGCCGAGTTCCGTCAGCGGCGTCGTCGGGGGCAGGGCGGACATGACCAGAATGATCGAGTCCGAGGCCGAGGCGATCCCGATCGGCTCCTGCGTGAACACGCCCGCACGCAGCGCCTGCAGGGTCGTGAATGAGGAGCGCTCGGCCTGCGCCTTGAGCGAGGGGGACACCCACCGGCTGATGCCGCGCAGACGCAGGTTATTCCACATTTCGAGGAGGGTGCCGGTCAGCTCCTGGCCGGGATCCATGGCGATGAGCTCGTAGGCGAGGCCCGTGTCGCTCCACGCCTGGTAGTGGCGGTAGTGATCCTGGCCCGGGTGGCGCGTGACCGTGACGCCCATGTCGCCCAGGTCGGCGGGCATCTGCGTCAGGCGGCCGCGCGAGTCTTCAGCGACGGCCCAGGTCGCCAGGGGTTCCTCGGTGGTGTCGAGGTCAGTGCGCACGATCCGCGAGGGTGTGATGCCGATGCCGAGGAGCGCCTCGACGAGTTTCGCGCCCTTGGCCCTCTGGTCGTCATAGCCCATGATCCACCGCGAGCCCGAGCCGAACGCGCGGCCCAGGAAGACGGAGATGAAGGCGACGGGCAGCGTCATGGAGGAGCGCAGCACGCCCAGGATGAGGATGATCCACAGGCCGGTCCAGCCCCACTTAATGGCCTTCATCGACTGGGCCTCACCCGCGGAGGTGAACAGGGCGCACAGGGTGACGATGACCAGGTTGATCGCAATCGCGATACCGGTTTGGGAGCCTTGGGTGGCCAGTGCGCGGTCCACGCTCAGCGGCGCGGTCAGGTCGGAGGGCAGCAGGCCCGTCAGCAGGATGATGATCCAGCCGCCGACTGCCGCCACGAGGCTCGTGACCAGGACCTGGATGATCGCCTGGAGGCGTCTGCGCAGCGCGAGCGAGACGATCACGAGGATCGGCGTAGTCAAAATGATGAGGCCCTCGGTGATACTCACCGGCAGGATGAGGATCTTGCGGACCAGCTGGAAGCTGAGGACGTCCATGGTGACGCCGCGCGTGGTGGCGCTGGCGAGCGCGCCGATCGTCCAGATGAAGAAAATCGCGATGAGGGAGATGACGACGTCAACGGCGTCCTCGCGGCGGCGTTGCACGCTCGTGATGCGGTCGGCGATGTAGACGGGGCGGGGCAGGCGCATGCGACGCACGGGCAGGGTCGCGGCGATCTCGCCGGTGGCGGGGGAGGGGGTCTTCTCCGCCTCCTCGGATGCGCTCGCGGGGGCCGCCTCCTCGTCGCTGTGCGCGTCCTCGGTGCTGTCGGTGGCCACGGGCGTGGACGAGGCCGGGGCGGGCTCATCCGCATTGGTGGCGCTATCGGAATCGGTGGGAAGGCTCGGTGGAGGAGGCACCGCGACGCCGCTGTGGCCGACCGTCGACGAGGCCGGGGCACCCTGGTCGGCGTCCGCGTGGCTGGGAGGAATGCTGGGAGGAATGCTGGGGGGCATGGCGACCGGGGCGGTGGTCGCGTCGGGCACGACGACGGGCGCCATGACCTCCGTGCGGGCCTCCGATGCGGGTACCTCGGGGGGTGGCGGTGGCGCGGGCTGTGCCCCTGCCTCGTCGATCATTCCCATGAGGGCGTCGACCCCGTTCTCAGCGGAATCGTCAGATGATGATGGGACGAAGAGGAGGTTTGTGTCAGCGACCGGCGAGCCGTCGTGTGAATCCTTGCGCTTCCTCATGCCGCCTATCCTATATTCGTGGTCAACAAAGGTAGGGTTAGGGTGATACATTCCCGGCAGAAAAGGGCCCTATCGTGACCTGGTCGACACTCGTGACCGCATCAGATCCGTCGATGCTGCACACCGTTATCGAGTGGTTCAAAAATCCCGAGTCCCTGCTCGTCGCCATGGGGCCATGGGTGCTGTGGGGCACGATGCTCATCGTCCTCATCGAGTCAGGTGTCCTGTTCCCGGTTCTGCCCGGCGAGTCCCTCCTGTTCACTGCGGGCCTACTCCACGACCGCCTCGGCCTGCACCTGCCGACCCTGATCCTCCTCGTCGTCGTCGCCGCGTTCATCGGCGCGCAAATCGGCTACTTCCTGGGCGCCAAGTGGGGGCGCCGCTTCTTCAAGCCGGACGCCCGCATCCTCAAGACGGAGCACCTGGAGAAGGCGGAGCGCTACTTCACGAACTACGGAGGGCGCTCGCTGGTCATCGGCCGTTTTATTCCCTTCGTGCGCACGTTCATCCCGATCGCCGCGGGCATGGCGCGCTACCCCTACCCGAAGTTCCTGGTCTTCAACACGCTCGGTTCTGTCATCTGGGGCGCGGGCTTCATCCTCGTGGGTGCGCTCCTGGGCAACGTTCCCTTCGTGCACGACAACCTGACGCTCATCCTCGGCGTCATCATCCTCGCGTCGGTCCTGCCCGTCATCATCGAGATGATCGGCAAGCGCCGCGCCGCATCCGAGGAGGAGTAAGCCGTGCTGGCCTGGTGGATGCTGCTTCCGACCCTGCTGGCCATGATGGTCGCCCTGGTGCTGCCGGGCTTCATGTGGCTGCGGGCCGGGGGGCGTTCGTCGCTCGTCGCGGTTGCGGCCGCGCCCGCGTTCACCTTCGGCCTCGTCACAGCCCTGTCGGTGGCCTACCCGGCGCTCGACATTGAGTGGGAGCCCTCCACCGCCCTGCCGGTCCTCGGCCTGAGCACCATCGGCGGCGCGGCCGCGTGGGCCTTGAGCTTCTTCCACCGGAGCAACGGCGGTTTCTCACTGCGGGGAGTTCCCCTGCGCGAGGCCATCGGCGTACGCGTTCCCATTGGCGGCGCGCAGGCGGCCGTCCGCGCCTCCACGTGGGGAGCGATCCTCGTCGGCTTCCTCGTGGCCGCGTGGCCTCTCCTTGCGGGCGCGGACCCGGCCAACCCCGTCCAGCAGTGGGACCCGACCTTCCATCAGAACGGCGTGCACGCGATCCTGTACGGAAAAAACGCGAGCCCCTTCGGTGGCCTCCACGAGCTCTACGGCGGCAGGAGCGTCTACTACCCCACGGGCTGGCACGCGTTCGTCGCACTTTTTGCGCGCTACGACTCGGTTGTCCAGACCGCCAACGTCTCCTCGCTGGCGCTCATGGCCGTGTGGGTGATCGGCCTGGCCGCCCTCGTCTCGGTGCTCACCGCGTCGCGCAGCGCCCTCCTCGCGGCCCCGATCATCGGCGGGATGCTGCTCAACATGCCGGCCGACGCGCTCACCATGTACAACCAGTGGCCCAACTCGACCGGCACCGCGCTGGTTCCCGGGCTCGCCGCCGCCGCGATCGTCGTCGGCCGGCGCTTTACCACGGATCTGCGAGCCGGAGACGGAGTGCGCGCGTTCATGCGCCGCATCCCGCAGGCCGTCTTCCTGCTGATCGGTGCCCTCGGCCTCGTCGGCGCGCACCCGAGCGCCGCGTTCTCGATCCTCGCGTTGCTGATCGCGCCCCTCCTGGCCTCTCTCGCATCCTTCGCGCGCCGGGCCTACGAGCGCGATGGACGAGGCCAGCTCGCCGCCCTCGCGTGGGGTGCCCTCGCGCTCGGCATCGTCGCGGCACCCCTCCTCGCGCTGTCGTCGTCGAAGATCCAGGCGATGGGTGCCTACCGGCGCGACGGCAGCAACTGGGGCGAGGCCTTCGCCCACGCATTCCTGCCCTACCCGCCCTTCACGAGCACGCCGAGCAGCACCTACTGGACCCTCATTCAGCTGCTGCTCCTTGTTGCGGGCATCGCCGCGACCGCGCGCCTGCACGCGCTCTGGCGTCGGCCCGACCCCCTCGAGCGCGCCGCCGAACAGGGCGGACTCACGCAGGAAGCGGACGAGGACGAGGGGGCCCCGGCCTCGTCCGACGAGGAAGAGGCGCTGCCCCTGCCGTGCTGGCCGCTCGTCTCCTACCTGATCCTCGCGGGCCTGACCGGCCTCGCGTACGCGCCCAACTCGGCGCTGCGCACGTACCTGCTGGCCCCCTGGTACAAGGACGCCCGACGCATCATGGGCGTCGAAGACATCGCGTTGACGATCCTCATGGCGGTCGGCACCGCCGCGATCATCCACGCTCTGCACGCCGCGTGGACCAGATCCCTGCAGCGCATCCTCGCCGAACGCGGCGTCGACGACGAGATCGAAGCACCGCGCTGGCCGGTCCAGGTGGGCGTCGGCCTCCTCATCCTCGTCCTATCCGGCTTCGGAGCGATCGACGCCCGCAATACCGCGGTCGCCTACGTGTACGACCCCGCGCACCTGGGCAAGCCCGGCATGGCCACCACCGGCGAACTCGCCATGGCGCGCCGCATGAAGTACACGACCGCGCCCAACGCTCTCATCCTCGGCGACCCGATCGCGGGTGCCGCCTACTCCGAGATGCTCGGCGGACGCAAGGCCGTCTTCCCGCAGCTCAGCACAGTCAACGCGGACAGCGCCTCGCAGAAGGTCCTCACCCAGCACTTCCACGACATCGCGACCGACCCCGAGGTGTGCGAGGTCGTGCGCAAGCTCGGCATCACGCACTTCTACGAGGAAGAAGACGGCGCCTACTACAACTTCATGCGCTCCGCCCGTAACCCGGGTCTCTACGGCGTCGACACGTCCACCGGGTTCGAGCTCGTCGACGCGGGCGGCACCGCGAAACTGTGGAAGATCACCGCGTGTGGCGACATCACCCCCGGCGGCGGACGCGACGCCTTCGCGACCGGCGTCCCCGGGGGCGGTAGCTGAGGCCCGAACCGCTTGCCTGGGGGTGTGCGTGACCTGCCTCCCGGGGGCGTGCCTATTCCCGGGCGTGCCTATTCCCGGGCGTGCTCGCACGAGGTCCGCGCGCCCCTCGAATCCCGCGCGATTGGCCACAATGCGCCCCCGGCGCTGAAACGAGGGCGCACCGCGCGCGATGCTCTCGTTACCCTTGACACCATGACGACGAACATTCCCGGCCCCGCGCCCCTCGGTGACAAGCTTCGTATCGCCTTCCTCGGCCCCTTCGGCACCTTTACCGAACAGGCCGTCCACCAGGTCGCCCCCGCCGGAGCCGTCCTCATGCCCATGACGAGCGCCCCCCAGGCGCTCGCGGCGGTGCGCCGCGGCGAGGCCGACCGGGCCGTCGTCCCGATCGAAAACTCCATCGAGGGCGGTGTCAACGCGACGCTGGATTCCCTCTCGCACGGCGACCCCCTCGTCATCGTCGCCGAGATGCACGTGCACGTCGTCTTCCAGCTGGCCGTCCTGCCGGGCACGCGCCCCGAGGATATCCGCCGCATCGGCACTCACCCGCACGCGTGGGCGCAGTGCCGCGGATGGGTCGAAGAGACCTTCCCGGGCGCGATTCACGTGCCCGCGACGTCGACGGCTGCCGCCGCCGAGCTGCTCTCCGACGGCGACGCCTCCTTCGATGCTGCCCTGTGCAACGCGGTCTCCGTCAACACCTACGGCCTTGAGGCCCTGTTCACCGACGTCGCCGACAATCCGGGCGCGATCACCCGCTTCGTCCTGGTGGCCCGCCCCGGCGTGGTGCCCCCGCCGACCGGCGCGGATAAGACGACCATCCAGGTGGCCCTGCCCGTCAACGAGTCGGGTGCGCTGCTGACCCTCCTTGAGCAGTTCTCGGCGCGCGGCGTCGACCTGTCGCGCATTGAGTCGCGCCCGAGCGGGGACGGCCTCGGCAACTACACGTTCAGCATCGACATCGTCGGCCACATTCGCGAGGAGCGCGTCCAGGCGGCCCTCGTGGGCCTGCACCGCTATTCGCCGGAGGTGCGTTTCATGGGCTCCTACCCGCGCGTCGACGGCGTGCGCGCGGCGGTTACTCCGGGCACCACGGACGAGGCCTTCCGCGCGGGTCGCGCGTGGGTCGCGGATCTGCTGCACGGCGGGGATGGCACGGGTGAGTCCACGGGTAGCGCGCCGTCCTGGCCGCTGGCCTGACGCCCGCGTCGCCGCGCTGAGCCAATAGGCGTCGCCCCGGCAGGGATAAGCCGGGTCACGGCATCCGCTGCTCCAACGAACTGTCAACCGAGCTGTATCGGGCAGGTCTGCACCAGTTAGGGAGCATTACACCAGTTAGGGGTGTTACACCACCTCCGAGCTGGTGTAATACCCCACTCAGTGGTGTAACGCCACTTAGAAACAAGGCAGATCGTGGAGATGCGCAGTGGGTTGGTGTTGGAGATGTGCGAGCCTTCGCCTCGAGGCTCCGCATCGAGGCGTAATGAGAAACCTGGTCGAGGTGCAATGAGAAATCTAGCGTCCCATCGTCGGGATTCAACCTGATCGGGAGGATTCAACCAGATCGGGAGGATTCAACCTGATCGGGAAGATTCAACCCGATCAGAAGGGGTTGAATCTTACCGATCGGGTGTAACACCTCATCGGTCACAAGCGTCGTCGCGGAACTTGGTGCCGACAACGTCCCTGTTGGCGCAAAAGGGCGCAGACCCCGCAGCACTGCACTAGATGCTGCAGCAATGGACTGGTCACGGGGGTAATGCACTGCTTCCTATCTAGTGGAATGCCACGCCAAGTAGTGCAACGCTCCGCTAAGTAGTGCACTGCTACTTGGCAACAAGCTTGTGCGCGGCATGCGCTGCTCTAGCAAGCTAGATCGGGCAGGTCTGCACCAGTTAGGGAGCATTGCACTAGTTAGGGAGCATTGCACTACGTCCGAGCTGGTGTAACACCCCGCTAAGTGGTGTAACACCACTTGGAAACAAGCCCAGATGCGGGCAACCCTTTGGGTCACCGCAGATATGACTCGGATTGCCTCATCATTCACCAATGCCCGATACGTCGCGCGCCGCAGGAGGACGCCGATCAGCCGGGCAGCAGCTCCATCCACGTGCGCTCAGCGGGAACGGCGATGTCGAGGGCGCCCGCCTGCATGCGAACGTGCATGGTGTGGGCGACGCCGATTGCGTCCCCGTCCACCTGGCACACCTGGGCTTCCTTGCTTGTCACTGATGCGCCCTTCGCTTGGCGGAAGGCGACCGTGCCCGTCGCGACGGGCAGGTTCACGGGGCGAAGCCCGATCAGCTGGCCGAGCATCTTCCATGTCACGTCCACCCATCCGAGCAGACCAGCCTGCGCGTCGACGGCGATCACGTCGATGAGGCCGTCCGACAGATTCGCGTCGGGTGCCAGGATGAGCATCTTCATCTCGCCGGCGTTGGCGAACATGACGGATCGCGCCTCGACCTCGGTGACCTCGTCCGCGACGTCCCCGGCCTCGTGGATGACGGAACCGGAGATCTGGTCGCCGATCCCGAGGGGGTCCGGCGCGGCTGCGGCGGGGGAACGCAGGGTCAGGCGGGCCTTCATGCGCGGGGCGCCCATCGCCCCCAGGCCCGCCCACACGTAGGCGATCCACCCGATGCGCTTCTTCAGCTCGGGATCCGTGTCGGCCATGGTCTCGCCGTCGTAGCCCATTCCCGCGACGACGAGGCACGCGTACTCGTCTGCGCGCGGCTCGTTCGACGAGGCCGGGGCCTCCTCGCTCTGACGGGTGTCCTCGGGGTGCTGCGCGGCGTGCGCGGCGAGGCGGAGGCCGCCCTCGGCGGGCTGATCGGACTGTTGCGTGGCGTCTTCGATGCGCACCCAGGCCAGGTCGACGGCGCGGTGGTTGCGGTCGAGTGCGACGGCGAGGGCCTGTGCGGGGTCCTCGGGGATGGACAGGTTGCCGGCGAGGACGTTGCCCGTGCCCACGGGGATGATGCCCATGCGCACGCCGGATCCGGCCATGCCGGCTGCGACGGCGCGCACGGTTCCGTCTCCCCCAGCGGCGATGACGACGGATGCACCCTCCTGAAGGGCGCGCACGGCCTGTCCGGTGCCCGGGTCCTCGCGGGTGGTTTCGCGCCAGTGCACGTGGTCGATGCCCAGTTCCTTGGCCTTGCGGTTGATGCGGTCCTTGAAGGCCTGGGGGTCCTGGTGCTTGGAGGGGTTCATGATGATCCAGGGGCGCGGCCGTCCGCGCGTCGGGTCGTCCACGGAGGCGGGGACTTCAAGGGCCTGGCGGCGGCGGTGGCGACGGCTGAGGGCGGTTGCTAGGCGCGCGACGCCGATCGCTCCGGCTGCGGCGGAGGCTGCGAGTGCCCAGTATATTGCGTCCATGTGCACAAGCGTAGCCTGCGGGTGCCCTGTGGATGGGCTGTTAAGTGGCTTTTCGTTGTACTTCGTGTCATAAGCGTCTGCCTGGTGTAGGCTCGGCGTCATCTTATCCACACGGTTATGCACCAAAGGTGGATAACTTTCAGTCTTTTGAGAACTCTCGGAGTGTAGTTTGTGCATAACCCTGACCTGCTGTGTTGAATTCACACGCGGCCCGATATGGGACACGGGATGCCACCTGGCATAGGATGGGACGCATGATTGATGTGCGTGCCCTGCGTGAAAACCCCGAACCCGCCCGCGCCTCCCAGCGCGCCCGCGGAGCCAACCCCGGCCTCGTCGATGAAATCATCGAGGCCGACGCCGCCCGTCGCGAGGCCCTCCAGGCCTTCGAGACGCTGCGAGCCACCCAGAAAGAGGTCTCCAAGTCCGTGGGTCGCGCCTCCAAGGAGGAGCGCCCGGCGATCCTGGCGAAGGCCAAGGAGCTCGCCGAGCAGGTGAAGGCCGCCGAGGCCGCCGCGAACGCCGCCGACGCCGAGGCCGACCGCCTCGCCCGCCTCCTGCCGAACCTCGTTCTCGACGGCGTGCCCGTCGGCGGTGAGGACGACTTCGTGGTCCTGCGCCACGAGGGCCCCGCCCCCCGCGACTTCGCGGCCGAGGGCTTCGAGCCCCAGGATCACCTCGCGCTCGGCGAGGGCCTGGACGCGATCGACACCAAGCGCGGCGCGAAGGTCTCCGGCGCCCGCTTCTACTACCTCAAGGGCATCGGCGCCCGCCTCGAGCTGGCCATCATGACGATGGCGATGGATCAGGCGCTGGCCAACGGCTTCGTGCCGATGATGACCCCGACGCTGGTCACCCCGCAGATCATGGGCGGCACCGGCTTCCTCAACGAGCACTCCGACGAGATCTACTACCTGCCCGCCGACGACCTGTACCTGACGGGCACGTCCGAGGTGGCCCTCGCCGGCTACCACGCCGACGAGATCCTCGACCTGAGCGAGGGCCCCAAGCGCTACATGGGCTGGTCCACCTGCTACCGCCGCGAGGCCGGCTCCGCGGGCAAGGACACGCGCGGCATCATCCGCGTCCACCAGTTCAACAAGGCCGAGATGTTCAGCTACTGCCGCCCCGAGGACGCCGCTGAGGAGCACCAGCGCTTCCTCGCGTGGGAAGAGGAGATGCTGGCCAAGGTCGAGCTGCCCTACCGCGTCATCGACACGGCCGCCGGCGACCTGGGCACCTCCGCCGCCCGCAAGTTCGACTGCGAGGCGTGGCTGCCCACCCAGGAGCGCTACATGGAGGTCACCTCGACCTCGAACTGCACGACCTTCCAGGCCCGCCGCCTCGGCATTCGCGAGCGCCGCGAGGACGGCATGACCGCGGTCGCTACCCTCAACGGCACGCTGGCCACGACCCGCTGGATCGTCGCCTTCCTGGAAAACCATCAGCAGGCGGACGGCTCGATCTACGTGCCCGAGGCCCTGCGCCCCTACCTGGGTGGACTCGAGGTCCTGACCCCCGTCGCTCGATGAGCCAAGAGCGCTTCCTGACGGTCCCCTCCACCGGGGAAGCTGCTCGCCCCTTCGAGGTTCTCCTCGACGAGGCCTCGGCCGCCCTGCCCGCCGACTTTCCGACGTCGGCGGGCCAGGTCTTGGTCGCGCTCGACAT
>JAHYYD010000239.1 GCA_019425105.1 Actinomycetota bacterium | reverse complement strand
GCAAAGCCGCCCGCGCGGCCAGGCGCCGCCCGAAGAAGCGCCTGTTGGATCGCAATTCGGTTCTTCGCCGCCGCGTGATTGCTGATTTGTCTCAGGGGCACACGCCCCGCCAGATCAGCGGACGCCTGCGCGCCGAAGCGTGTGGCACACTGCCCACCATGGATACTTCCCCCGACGCTCAGGGCCACACGATCAGCCACGAGGCGATCTACACGTGGATCTACGCCCACCCCAAGAAGACGCTCATCGAACACGGCATTTGCTTGCCCTCGCGCCGGTGGATGCGCAAGAAACCCCCCACAGGCGGGCGCAAACCCCCCATTGTTGGGATGCGATTGATTGATGAGCGCCCCGACATTGCTGATCGGAAAATCCCGGGCAACTGGGAAGGTGACCTGATTATCGGCCAAGACGGGGCCAGCGCGTGCGCGACCCTGGTTGAGCGCACGACCCGCTACCTGATCATCGTCGCCTTGCCTCTGGGTCGGAAAGCCGACCAGGTCTGCGACGCGCTCACCCGCCGCATCCAGGGCCTGCCCGACCAAGCGATGCGCACACTGACCTGGGACCAAGGCCGGGAAATGGCCCGACACCAGCGCCTCACCCACGACACCGGCGTGGACGTGTTCTTCGCTCACCCCCACAGCCCCTGGGAGAGAGGAACTAACGAAAACACCAACCGGCTCATCCGCCGATACCTACCCAAAGGAACCCCCATCACCAGCCACCAACCATACCTCGACGCCATCGCCTACGAGCTCAACAACTGCCCCAGAGCCACCCTCGACTACCGCACCCCAACAGAAGCATTCAACGAACTCATTGCTACCACCCATTGACACCGCCAGGTGACGAACACGGTGTCCGCGCCGTCTTGGTCGACAGGGCCTCGTGTCACCGACGTACTCTCGATATGGAACTTTCCATTCATGATGTCCGCGGAATAATGGTCTGCTGTCACCGTTTTTATCTCCGTCGGGTCGCTTGACAGCGACGCGCCGTGGGATCGCATGAACGCTATCCCTCCGATCGCGACGAGGAGGATGCAGAGCGGAATAACGAGGGCGACCAGGATCACGGACTGCATGCCCCTGGACGCACCGGTGGCCTGCTGATGAACGCCGGAGCCCGCGGGGCTCTGAGCGGGTACGGGCTGTCCCTGGTTGTGGGGGCCGACACCGGGCATTGACGTCCCCATGGGGACCGCCTGTCGGGCGTCCCAAGGGGGCCCACCCGCGTTGTTATATGGATAGCTCACGATGTTTCCTCAATCCTCCCGAGGCTCGCCGCCTCAGTACGGGTGCCAAACCCACTCTTCATCATCGGCTGTCTCGTCCGATTGTTGATCCTGAGGCGAGAACGACCACAGGGGCGCGTTCGGGTCTTCGTCTATGGTGTTCCACCGCCGGAAGGTGACGGTCTCGCCCGGGTAGGCGTACCGGTACGCAAACGTGACAGTCATCGCCTCGCCTGACGCGATTTCATAGTTCCTCCATTTGTTGAGTCCCTCGGGTTCCTGACCCGGTTCAAACTCCGCTTCTGGCAGCTCCGTCCCCTTTTGTATCAATTTGGGAAGAGTGAACCGAACGCGCTGTGTGATTGCGGTGTTGTTGACGAGCGTGTACGTCACGAGGAGGGTATCCGCTCCCTCCTTATCGACGGGCCCCTGTTCGATTCTCGTCGTATTGACGGTGAACTTTCCGTCGAGGTACTGCGTCGAATACTGTTCTCCGTTGCCGGTCGCGCGTGCGGTCGGCGTGGGAGAGTTCGATCCGCCCAGCCCAATTCCTCCCTCGTGGAACACGACGAAGGAGCCGATTCCGAGGAGAGCGACGACCAGCACGCCGATGATGCTTCCGACGATGAGGCGAGATGACCGAGGCCTCGGTGACTCATTCCGGGGCTGCTCGACGCGCCCGCGCTCACCGCCAGAAACCGGTCCTCCCCCCGGCATCGATGTGCCGACGGGGCGCGACTGACCAGAGCCGCATCCTGGATTCGAGTGGTTCGGAGGGCCGGAAGGACCGTAGGGGTTCGTCATTATCACTCCTCGTTGCGACCCTGCACACGGGCAGGACACACGCCACAGACTAACAAAATCTGACCGATGAAGCGATGGGCGTCAGCGTCTCGAAACGCGCCTAAATCTGATTATCCGTAGTCGGCGCGCGGACCACGCCCCCGCACCACGTAGGGGCCTTTCTTCCACGACGGGGCGACGGGCCCGAGGATGATGACCTGTTCGACGACGCCCGAGCCGACCTCCTCGGCGATGCGGCGCTCGATCGTGGGCAGGAGGAGCTGGAGCTGTTTCGCCCAGGCGGTGGAGTCGGCGCGCACGACGAGCTTGTGTCCCTCGAAGGTCTCGATGCGCGTGTGGTCGGCGTTGCTGGGTCCCACGATGTCCCGCCATTTCGCCATAACGGACCCCATTTTGGTGGGGGTGTCCCATTCGCGGATTTTGATCGTGCGCGCCAGGATCGCGCCCAGGGAGTTGGCCCGGCGGTAGCGCGGACGCATGGCGGCCATGCCGGGGGCGCGGCTCCACGAGGTGCCGGTTCCCTCCAGGGCTTGGCGCAGTGCGGCCAGGTCGCCCTCGGGATCCTCGTCGGTGGACGAGGCCGGGGCACTCACCCCGTTTGCGCGTCCGTAGGCGGCGGCCCGGGCTGCGGCTCGCGCCTGGGCGTCGTCCTCACTGCCGGCGAGGCGTCCGAAGCCGTCGGTTTCGATGGCCGCGTATTCGCTGGTTCCGTCGAGGCTGCGCCGGGGCCGTGTTTCGTCGAGGCCCCACGAGGGCATGGTGGAGCGGGTGTAGCCGTGCGTGCGGGCAACGCTCTGGGCTCGTTCGAGAGCGCGGACGACGAACTCGTCGGCTTCCTCGCTGGGCGCGTCGCCGAAGGACGCGAGCCGGTAATCGTCCTGGTCCGCGCCGGGGAGGTCCGCCTCGGGGGAGTCCGCGTCGGATAGGCCGCCGCGCTCACTCATCGTCGACTCCGTCGATAACGGTGCCGCGCTGCGGATCGAGGCGCACGTGCAGCGCGTGGTGGTCGAGGGAGGCGGGCAGGTCGCCGGCGACCGCGCTGGTGACGATGATCTGCTCGGCCTTGGAGGCCAGGGCGGCCAGGCCCTCCCGGCGCGAGGAGTCGAGCTCGGCGAAGACGTCGTCGAGGATGAGGATCGGGGTGTCGCCGTCGTCGCTGAGCAG